>NZ_JBLKSS010000082.1:0-16805 GCF_047607725.1 Sodalis sp. (in: enterobacteria)
TCAACCAGCTTAATTTTAAAGTCCAGCGGGAAATTGGGACGACGTCTTGAGGGTTTTGGTGGGGTTTGTTTCATGAATTGCGCCCATTAAAAAAATAATGGACATCATCTTCAATAACTTGATGGGGAATTAACAGACGGCGCTGGGCGTACGCTTATGATAATTAGCACCATAAAAGTGCATACCATTACATCACCAGCGCGTGTCGTGGGAAAGAGGACGTAAAGTTAAACGGGAGGCGTAAACATGAGGGGCTTACCGTGGTGGTGCAGACCAAGCACCTGAAGCCATGGTCGTTATCATCGCGGTGAAAACGCCCTTGGGTGGCCGTCGGTCGCGGTAAATAGCATCAGCATTTGCGGCGTTGACGGCTAGAGCGAACGCCATCAGGCGGGCGTTAACAACAGCGCGTTAGCACTCACAATGGCAAGCCCTGACCGGCACCCATCGGCTCTGGCGCGCCGCAAGCACCATCATGCGGCGTGATGGCCCGCAATGGTGCAGCGGACTCGCCAGGACGGCGGGCGCTATTTAGCCCGCCGATCCCCGGGACTATTTTTGCGGACGCAGCGCCGGGAACAGGATCACATCGCGAATGGTGTGACTGTTAGTCAGCAGCATCATCAGGCGATCGATACCAATTCCCAGACCCGCGGTCGGAGGCAGACCGTGTTCCAAGGCGGTGACATAGTCTTCATCATAGAACATGGCTTCATCATCGCCGGCGTCTTTAGCCTGGGCCTGCTCGGCAAAGCGCGCCGCCTGATCTTCGGCATCGTTAAGCTCCGAAAAGCCGTTGCCGATTTCACGCCCGCCGATAAAGAATTCAAAACGATCGGTGAAGAACGGATTTTCATCATTGCGGCGCGCCAGCGGCGAAACTTCCGCCGGGTAGGCGGTGATGAACGTCGGCTGGATCAAATGGCTTTCCACCGTCTCTTCAAAAATTTCGGTCTGCACCCGACCCAGGCCCCAGCCTTTGTCTACCTTAATGCCCAGCGACTCGGCAATGGCGGTCGCGGAGGCCATATCGTCCAGCGCTTCTGGCCGGGTTTCCGGGCGATAATGGCAAATGGCCTCTTTCATGGTCATCTGGGTAAACGGCTTGCCGAAATCAAAGGTCTGGTCGCCATAATGCACCACGCTGCTGCCCAATACCCGCTGGGTCAAGGTGCGGAACAAATCCTCCACCAACACAATCAGGTCGCGGTAATCCGCGTAGGCCATATAAAGTTCCATCATGGTAAACTCAGGATTATGGCGCGGCGACAGTCCTTCGTTGCGGAAGTTGCGGTTGATTTCAAATACTCGCTCAAAACCGCCCACAACCAGCCGCTTGAGATAAAGCTCGGGCGCGAGGCGCAGATACATATCGATATCCAGCGCATTATGGTGGGTAATAAACGGACGCGCCGCGGCGCCGCCGGGGATGGTCTGCATCATCGGCGTTTCCACTTCCATAAAGTCGTGGTCCATCATAAATCGGCGAATTTCCGCCATGATGCGCGAACGAACTTTAAAGGTTTGGCGCGATTCGTCGTTGGCGATCAAATCGAGATAACGCTGGCGATAGCGGGTTTCCTGATCGGCCAGACCGTGAAACTTATCCGGCAGCGGGCGCATCGCCTTGGTCAACAGGCGAATTTCGCTACAGTGTACCGACAGCTCGCCGGTGCGGGTTTTGAATAATTTACCGCGCGCGCCGAGAATGTCTCCGAGGTCCCATTTTTTAAACTGTTCGTTGTACTGGCCTTCGGGTAGATCGTCGCGGGCGACGTACAGCTGGATTTCCCCTCCCACGTCCTGCAGGGTGGCAAAGGAGGCTTTGCCCATGATGCGGCGGGTCATCATGCGCCCGGCGATGCTGACTTCGATATTTAACGCTTCCAGCTCTTCGTTACTTTTCTCGCCGTAGCGGGCGTGCAGCTGGTCGGAAACCGCGTCCCGGCGGAAATCGTTGGGAAAAGCGATGCCCTGCTGGCGCAATTGGGTAAGCTTTTCCCGCCGAGAACGCAGCTCGTTATTGAGATCCAGCGCCTGAGGGGCACCGTCCTGTGAGTGTGATTCAGACATATGGGTTCCTCATAGCCCTGCTTTAAGACTGGCTTCGATAAATTTGTCCAGATCGCCATCCAGCACCGACTGGGTATTACGGGTTTCCACGCCGGTACGTAGATCCTTAATGCGGGAATCGTCCAGCACATAGGAGCGGATCTGGCTGCCCCAGCCGATATCGGACTTGGTATCTTCCAGCGCCTGCTTTTCGGCGTTCTTTTTCTGCAGCTCGAATTCATACAGCTTGGCTTTCAGCTGTTTCATCGCCTGATCTTTGTTTTTATGCTGCGAGCGGTCGTTCTGGCACTGGGTGACGATATTGGTCGGCAAGTGGGTAATACGCACCGCGGATTCGGTCCGGTTAACGTGCTGGCCGCCGGCGCCGGAGGCGCGGTAAACATCGATACGCAGATCCGTCGGGTTAATCTCGATATCGATATCATCGTCCACTTCCGGATAAACAAAAGCGGAGCTGAATGAGGTGTGACGCCGGCCGCCGGAGTCGAACGGGCTCTTGCGCACCAGGCGGTGCACGCCGGTTTCGGTACGGAGCCAGCCATAAGCGTAGTCACCGATGACCTTGATGGTCACCGATTTGATGCCGGCCACTTCCCCTTCCGACTCTTCGATAATTTCGGTTTTGAAATCGTGCGATTCCGCCCAGCGCAAATACATTCTGAGCAGCATGCTGGCCCAATCCTGCGCTTCGGTGCCGCCGGAGCCGGCCTGGATATCTACATAGCAGTCGGCGCTGTCGTACTCGCCGGAAAACATGCGACGGAATTCCAGCTGGCCCACTTTGGCCTCCAGACCGTCCAGTTCGCTTTGGGCTTCGAGGAAGGTCTCTTCATCGTCCTCTTCCACCGCCAGATCCAACAGGCCGGAGACGTCCTCCACACCCTGGGTTAGCTTGTCGATGGTTTCAACGATAGCCTCTAGCGACGAGCGCTCTTTGCCCAGCGCCTGTGCGCGTTCGGGCTCATTCCAGACGTCCGGCTGTTCGAGCTCGGCGTTTACTTCTTCGAGGCGTTCTTTCTTGAGATCGTAGTCAAAGATACCCCCTCAGAACGGCTGTCCTTTCCGACAGGTCCTGAATACGGTTTTTTACCGGATTTATTTCAAACATGGATTAATGTGCTCATTGACGAGAAGGAATGCGTGTTAACCCGTTATTCTAACGGATCCGCGCCCCGGGCGGTAGTAGCCGTCGTCATCCTATTGGCGGCGACGGCGGTCCATTACAGCGGCCAAATATGCTGTATTAATAGCTGTAAACTGCGATTGCCGCGAAACTCGTTAACCTCCAGCTTGTAGGCCAATTCGACGGTATGCACACTATTGTCCGGCCACAGGCGCGGGTCGATATTGAAAGCGATGCCATCCAGCATCGGGCCGCCGGCCAGCGGTTCCAGCATCAGTTTCAGGTGTTTCTCCCCCCCCAGCCGCTGATTTAGCACGCGAAAACGCCCGTCAAACAGCGGATCGGGAAACGCCTGTCCCCAGGGGCCGCCGTCGCGCAGCAGCTCGGCGGTGGTCAGCGACAGCTCCGGGCCGGCCAGCTCGCCGTCCGACCAAATGACGCCTTCGAGCATTGCGGGATCGAGCCACTCATCGACCAGTTCAGCGAAACGCTGGCGGAATCGGTCAAATTGCGTCTGCTCCAGCGTTAAGCCTACCGCCATGGCATGGCCGCCGAATTTCAGCATTAAACCGGGATGTAATGTGTCCAGCCGCTCGAGCAGATCGCGCATATGCAAGCCGGCCACCGATCGCCCGGAGCCTTTCAGTACGCCATCACCTGCGGGCGCAAAGGCGATAACCGGCCGGTGAAAACGCTCTTTTATCCGCGACGCCAATATGCCTACCACGCCCTGATGCCACTGCGCATGATAGATAGCCAGACCAAAGGGCATCGTCTGCTCGTCGCGCGCCATCGCCTGGCACAGCGCCAACGCTTCGGCTTCCATACCCTGTTCGATTTCACGCCGGGTTTGATTGAGGGCATCCAGCTCCGCCGCCAGCATGCGCGCCTGCGACAGATCGTCCGTCAACAGCAGCGCAACCCCGACCGACATATCGTCCAGCCGGCCGGCGGCGTTCAGCCGTGGACCCAGCGCGAAGCCCAGGTCGCGGGCGCACAGCCGAGCGAGGTCGCGGTTAGCCACCTCCGCCAGAGCGCGGATGCCGGGACGGCAGCGGCCGGCGCGGATGCGGCTTAATCCCTGATGCACCAGAATACGGTTATTGGCGTCCAGAGGCACTACGTCCGCCACGGTGCCCAGCGCGACCAAATCCAGCAGCTCGGCCAGTTTAGGGGCCGCGATGCCTTGTTGCGTAAACCAGCCGCTGTCGTTGAGGCGGGCGCGCAGCGCCAGCATCAGATAAAACGCCACGCCGACGCCCGCCAGAGATTTCGAGGCGAAGGCGCAGCCGCGTAAATTGGGATTAACGATGGCATCGGCGGCCGGCAGGGTATCGCCAGGGAGATGATGATCGGTAATGAGCACCGGGATGCCTTTCTCATGCGCCAGAGCGACGCCGGCATGGGAAGAGATACCATTATCCACCGTCAGGATAACCTGCGCGCCGCGCGCCGCCGCCTGCTCCACCACCTCGGGGCTAAGGCCGTAGCCGTCCTCAAAGCGATTCGGCACCAGAAAATCTATCGTCTGCGCGCCCATTTGCCGTAGCGCCAGCACCGTTAGCGCGGTGCTGGTCGCGCCGTCGGCGTCGAAATCTCCGACCACCATTAATCTGCGCTGATCCGCCAGGGCGCCGACCAGCAGATCCACCGCCTGCTCGATACCGGTCAGTGGATGGTAGGCCAGCAATCCGCGCGCGCCCCGTTCCAGCTCACCGACCGCGCAAACGCCGCGTTGCACATACAAGCGTTTCAGCAACGGCGGGATATCCGCCTCCGCCAGCAAAGCAATATCGCCCAGCGGACGCCGGCGTAGTTCCGTTGTCATGTTCACTGCCGTCTTAACCGCCCGTTGCCTGGCCGGCTCCTTGCTGATCCAATATGGCGGCCAGCTCTTTCGGGCTTTGATAACCCGGGATGAGGGTGTCGTTATCGAGCAGCAGCGCCGGCGTGCCCTGAATACCGTACTGGACGCCAAGCGTATAATGTTTGCTGATATCGATATCGCAGGTGGCGGGCTGGACGTTGCCGCCGTTCATCGCCTGGGTGAAGGCGTCTTTCGGATTAGCGCTGCACCATACCGACGCCATATCCCGTTCCGTCTGGGAATTCAGGCCCTGGTGCGGAAACGCCAGATAGCGGATGGTTATCCCCAGGGCATTATAATCTTTGATCTGTTCGTGCAGCTTGTGGCAATAGCCGCAGGTGATGTCGGTGAACACGGTCACCACATGTTTTTCCTGCGGCGCTTTAAAGATGATCATCTCTTTTTGCAAGGCGTTCAGACGCTTGCCGAGGAGCTGATTCGTGACATTGACGGGGTGATCGCTACCGACGTCATACAGCGGGCCCTGGATGACGTGGTGACCGTCATCGGAAACATATAACACGCCGCTTTCGGTCAATACGGTTTTCAGTCCGGCAACCGGCGACGGCTGAATATCGGCGCTGTGAATGCCGAGGCGCGAGAGCGAATGCTTAATGGCCGCATCGTCAGCGTGGGCCAGAGGCGCCAGAGCCAGCGCCATAAAAGAAAACAGTACCAGGCTTTTCTTCACAGTTTAATCCTTATCTAAACACCCGGGTCGGGGCCGGCGCATTCATACGCCTGAAATTCGTTTCAATTCCACCGCTCAGGCGCGGGGATGATGCTGCTGATGGATAAGCTTCAGCTGCTCGGTGGCGACATGGGTGTAAATCTGCGTCGTTGAAAGATCGCTATGTCCCAGCAGCAACTGCACCACGCGCAAATCCGCCCCGTGGTTCAGTAAATGGGTCGCAAAGGCGTGCCGCAAAACATGGGGGAAGAGCCGCTCGCTGTCAACGCCCGCAAGGATGGCATAATGTTTAATGCGATGCCAGAACGTCTGGCGGGTCATTTTGCGGCTGCGGTTGCTGGGGAACAGAATGTCCAAACTTTGACCATGGGTCAGCGCCGGACGGCCATGTTCCAGATAATACTCAATCCAGTATACCGCCTCTTCCCCCAATGGCACCAGCCGCTCCTTATCCCCTTTACCAATCACCCGCACCACGCCCTGTCGTAGACTCACGTCCGACAGGGTCAGCCCCACCAGCTCGGACACCCGCAAGCCGGTGGCATAGAGCACCTCCAGCATGGCCTTATCGCGTAGCTCGACGGGATCGGCAATGGTCGGCGCCGCCAGTAAATCGCCGACCTGCGCTTCGCTGAGATCCTTAGGCAGGCGCTGCGGCAATTTGGGTGCCGAGATACCGGCGCTGGGATCGTCGGTGCGCAGCCTTTCCCGGTACAGATACTGAAAAAACCGGCGCGTGGCGCTCAGTAACCTGGCGGAGCTGGTGGCCTTATAGCCATGATCGAGGCGATCGGCGAGAAAGGCCTGCAAATCCACTGCGCTGGCGCTTAGACAGTCGCGCTGCTGACGCCGTAGCCAGGCCGCGAGCGCCTGCAGGTCAAGACGATAGGAGGCCAGCGTGTTTTCCACCAGATTGCGTTCCAGCCACAGGGCATCAAGAAACTGCTCAATAATGACGTCATCCGGTTGTTCCATATCTGACTCCTGTATGGGGCGGCAGACGACATTATGCCTGACATACCGTCAAATCTGGTACACTTGACGCCATTAGGTTGTTTGCAAGAGTAACATGAGAGATGAAAGTCGGTTTATTTTATGGCTCCAGCACCAGCTATACCGAGATGGCCGCCGAGAAAATCCGAGATATTCTCGGAGCGGAGCTGGTAGACCTGCATAACCTAAAAGATGTCCCGGTGCAGCGCATGGCGGACTATACTATCCTCATTCTCGGCATCCCCACCTGGGATTTCGGCGAGATTCAGGAAGACTGGGAAGCCATCTGGCCGCAGCTCGCCACCCTCGATCTGCGTGGTAAGATTATCACGCTCTACGGTATGGGGGATCAGTTGGGTTACGGCGAATGGTTTTTGGATGCGCTGGGCTATCTTCACGATGTTCTGCAACCGCTGGGCGCCAGCTTCATCGGCTACTGGCCCACCGACGGCTACGAGTTCACCAGCCAGAAAGCCGTCACCCCCGCCCCACGCTAAGACCCGACCTGTCGCGCCAGCAGCTGGCGCAGGTGACGGAATTCCCGGTCGTCCATGCTGTCCGCCGCCAGCCACAGACGCCGGCGCCACGTGCCGCCGGCTTTATGCAGGCTAAGCAATACGCCGCCCTTAAGCATCCAGGCTTTGCGGGTAAAGGTCCATTCCTCGCGATGCCATTGAATACTGCTGTCGCTCATCAGCACCAGCTCGCCACGGCAGGACATGATATTGCGCTGACTGCGGATGCACTCAAACACCATCACCAGTGTCAACCACACCAGCCCGTAATTCTCCGGCCAGGGAGAAAGCAGAATCAGCATTATCAGGATCCCGTAAAACACCAGCGAGCAAAGCTGAGTGCGCCAAGAGACCCAAATATCACATCGCCAAAGGTCCACGGGATTTGTTTCGCGTTTGTATCATTGAGATAATTTGCTGTAAATCGCGATCGTCAGGCGGGCCGTGATTCATCAACCAGTTAAACAGATCGGGATCATCACACTCCAACAGCCGGACAAAGCGACGCTTGTCCTGATCATCCAGGGCGTCAAAATCCTGTTCAAAGAACGGCATAATGGCGATATCCAGCTCGCGCATGCCGCGACGGCAGGCCCAGTGGATCCGCGCTTTATTGGTGATATCCATGTTTTATTTTACCCTCATAAACGCTACGCACTTCGGCTAGTTTACCCCGTTTTGTCCCGCCACATGAGATAAAACGACACATTTCGACACGTTCTGCACGATTTATTCCGCCCCGGGCACGTATCGCCAAAAACCGCAGGCAAGATCCGCTTGCAAACCCCCGGCGGTCTTTTACCATTAGGCTATTGTCAGACTACTGATAGGACTGTTCCATGTCATCTCAAGTTCCTTTCCCTCCGCGTTTGCCGTCGCCCTCCAGCCATTTGCCGCTAACGCTCATTTCACTGGAGGAGTGGGCGTTGATCACCCTTAATGGCCCGGACAGCGTTAAATATTTGCAGGGCCAGCTAACCTGCGATGTGGCCTCGTTGGACGCCGATTGTTTCAGCTTTGCCGCCCATTGCGATGCCAAGGGCAAAATGTTCAGCCACCTGTGCGTCTTTCATCACCAGGAAGGCATGGCCTTCATCGAACGGCGCAGCGTGCGTGATAGCCAGCTCGCGGAATTGAAAAAGTATGTCGTTTTCTCCAAAACTACCATCGCCGCCGATGACGAGGTGGTATTGCTCGGTGTGGCAGGTTTTCAGGCGCAGGCGGCGCTCGGCGGACTCTTCGCCCGCGTCCCCGATGCGGCGCATCCGGTGGCGCATCACCAGGACACTACGCTGCTCTTTTTCAATTTGCCCACGCCGCGCTTCTTGCTTATCACCACGCCGGCGGTGCGCGACGTGCTGCAACACAAGCTGGAAGGCCAGACCCTGCTTAACGACAGCCGGCAATGGCTGGCGCTGGATATCGAGGCGGGCTATCCGGTTATCGACAGCGCCAACGGCGCGCAGTTTATCCCGCAGGCGGCTAATGTCCAGGCGTTGGACGGCATCAGCTTTAACAAAGGCTGCTATGCCGGCCAGGAAATGGTGGCGCGCGCCAAATATCGCGGCGCCAATAAACGCGCCCTGTACTGGCTGGCGGGCAAAGCCGGCCATCTCCCCGCCGCCGGCGACGATTTGGAACTCAAAATGGGCGACCATTGGCGGCGGACCGGTACGGTGCTGGCGGCCTGTCAGTTGGAAGATAGCAGCGTCTGGATACAGGCGGTGCTGAATAACGATTTAGCGCCTGACAGCCTGCTACGCGTGCGCGGCGACGACGCCGGCGCGTTGGCCGTACGTCCGCTGCAGTACATTATCGGCGAGTGATCGGCCGCGCGCCGCTGAGGCGCACGGCCGGTGAGAGCGGCCCCGGTAAATTGCTCGGCGGGTGGACAGACGTGGCCGGCAAGGGGGGTTGCCGGTTGGAAAGCGCGGCGGGTCAGGCGACAACAGATAGATCGCCAGAAAGTGACAAACGGCCCCTCCCAGCACAAAGCCATGCCATATCGCATGGTTAAACGGTATCCGTTCCGTAAGCGCCCCGTGGAGGACGTCTTGAATTATTGGTGGGTTTGTTGTATGGCCCGGTAAGAATATGTTCCACTACGATGTCTAGTGAACCCGCATCCTATAAGGGACGGCTGTCAGATCATGGATAATCCGGCGATGATAGTGTCCACTTAAATTTTAATGGACACTATCACAAACTTCAGAACCACTAATTTCATATCACTCAAACCGGGATGGAAATAAAAGATATTAAAATCAATACAATATGAAAATGCAATGAGCATAAGCGTGTAACGTAGGTTTACTGTCTCATACAACAAACCCACCAATAATTCAAGACGTCCTCCACGGGGCGCTTACAAATGGTGCTCGGCAAACCAGGCGGTGGCAAACCCGATCTCCTCCGCCAGGGATACCATACTGCGCGTATCCTGAATAACGCCCTGTATTCCCCGCGCATTGTCTTTATAAGACATTAAATTAAACAGTCCTAATTTCATGCTAGCTCCAGGTAAGCAAAAGGGCAATTGTGCCGGCTGGCGCTATTGCCAGCCGTGCGAATTTCGACGGCAAAAATATATTCAGCCGTGCAGACCCTGACCGACATTAATGTGCCTCGCCGGCGTATCGATGTCTGCCGGTATTCTCCGCGTCAATCTATTTACCCGCCCAAAATTCCCCGGCGTAAGTCTCTTAACTCGACGTCTGTTTGCGGCATCATGGCGTTTTTCCGATGGAACGTTGCCGGCGTAAACGCGGTTTGCCGATAGGACGTTTTCGACACTATCCCGCTTAACCGGCGGGCATCGAGCACCCGGTCTTATTTTCCCAGCGGGCCGCGCGCGGCTGTTCTATTATTCCCGGCGGATCATTTCCGGCGGGGTTTATATCGTCTGACGTCAGGCCGAGGCGTCGCGTTGGCTGCGGCGGAAGTATTTCTCGATACGCGACTGTAAGGCGCTTAACAGCATCGTGGTCGCCAAATACCAAATACAGCAAACGCTAAGTAGGGGATATTCTCAAACGTTCGCGAATAAATGGACTGGGCGGAATAAAGGAGATCGGAAAGTGAAATCACGCTCACCAGCGAGGTGGTTTTCAGCATTCCGATCACCTGGTTGCCGGTGGGCGGAATAATGAACGGCACGGCCTGCGGCAGCACAACCCGGCTCAGCCACAGCCCCTGCTTCATACCCAGCGCCCGCGCCGCTTCTTGCTGGCCACTGTCTACAGACGACATGCCGCCGCGGATGATTTCCGCCATATATGCCGCTTCATTGAGTCCGAGTCCCAGGATCGCCGTCGTATAAGGGGTAATTAAATCGTTCATACTGCCCTGATACAGCGTAAACAGGTGCGGAATACCGAGGGTGACCTGGGGATAAAGCGCCGCCAGATTGTACCAAAAAATCAGTTGCACCAGCACCGGCGTGCCGCGGAAAAACCAAATGTAGCCACCGCTGCACCAGGCGAGAAGCGGGTTACTGGCCAGCCGCATGGCGGCGATCGCCACCCCGAGCACAATCGCCAGCAGCATGATGACCACCGTCAGCCACAGGGTAACCCACAAACCGCTCAAAATGATGGGAGAAAACAAATAGCGCCCCACCACCGGCCAGGCAAAGTTGTCATTCATCACCATCGAGTGCACCATCAGTATCAGCAGCAGCGCGAATACGCCGGTCGCTATCCAGCGCCCCGGGTAACGCGTCGCCACAACCGTCATACCGTCGTGCAGATACGGCGTGGCGGGAGAGCGGTTATCCCGTCCGGAACGGCTGACGCGATAGGACTGATTATCTGTCATGGGGTCTCTCTTCAACATCAGGATCATAATGAGCCAAGATAATTAATTAATAACATGATCTTACCAAAAGCGACTGTCAACAGCGTTAAAACGAAAATTTAATCGTTTAGTTAACTTAATTTACATATAATACAGACAGGTAGATCGCATTCACGAAGACAAATACTTTGCCAGAAACGCCCGGGTGCGCGGATGCTGCGGCGCGCGGAACAAGTCCTCGGGCGAGCGCTGCTCGATAATCGATCCATTGTCCATAAAGGCCACCCTATCGCCCACCTCACGGGCGAAGTCCATCTCGTGCGTGACCACGACCATCGTCATCCCCTGCTTCGCCAGATCTTTCATCATGTCCAGCACCTCCCCCACCAGCTCCGGATTCAGTGCGCTGGTGGGTTCATCGAACAACATCAGGCTGGGTTTCATCGCCAGGGCGCGCGATCGCCACCCGCTGCTGCTGGCCGCCCGACAGGCGTGACGGATAGGCATCCAGCCGGTTGCGACAGGCCGACACGATCAAGCAGCGCCTTGCCTTGCTCCACCGCCTCGGCGCGGGCCATGCCTCGCACCCGGATCGGCGCTTCAGTCACGTTCTCCAGCGCCGTCATATGACCAAATAGGTTGAAACGCTGGAACACCATGCCGATCCCGGCGCGGCGGCGGGCGATTTCCGCTTCATTCAACTCATAGAGTTTGTCACCGGCCTGCCGGTAGCCCATCAGTTCCCCGTCCACATACAGGGATCCGCCGTCGATTTTTTCCAAATGATTGATGCAGCGCAGGAAGGTGGATTTGCCGGAACCGGAAGGTCCTATCAGACAGACCACCTCCCCGCGCTGCACGGTCATGTCCACCCCTTTCAGAATTTCGTTGCCGTGAAACCGCTTTATCACCTGATAGGCGGCCACTGATGGTGTCGCTGTCCCCGTCATCGTTCCCCCTTTATCGCTTCGCTTAACCGGACCGCTGGCCACAGGCTATGCCGTCATGTACCAGGTACATGCGCGCCGGCGACCTCCTCCGGCAAACCGGCGCGCCGCAACGGCAGGCGGGCCACCTCCGCCGCCAGCGCCGGCTCGTGCTGCTGCCAGGGCGTATCTTCACGTACCGGTCCGGGACTGACGCCGTTCACCCGGATGCCAATAGGGCGCCCATTCCACCGCCATCTGGCGCGTAAAATTGATAATCGCCGCCTTCGCCGATCCATAGGCGCCGGCGCCGGGATAACAGCGATGGGCCGAGGCGCCGGCGATATTGACAGTGCCGCCGCCGCCTCGCGCGCGCATCACTTTCGCCGTTTCGGTGGCTACCACGAAGCTGCCGGTAAGATTCACCCTGACCACCCGCTGCCACTCGTCGTCCGCCACGCTCAGCAGATCACCCGAGCTGTTCGCCCCAGCGTTGTTTACCAGCATGTCAATGCGGCCGTAACGGGCGCACATGGCCTCAATCGCCCCGGCAACCTGCGCGCGATCGGCAATATCTGCATACCAGGCCTGTGCCCGGCGTCCCCCTTCGCGCAGTTCCTGTACCGTCCGCTCGCACGCCGCGCGATCGCCGTGCAAAAGTAATGCAATATCGGCGCCAGCCTGCGCCAGCGCCAGCGAGATGGCCCGGCCAATCCCTTTCGAGCCACCGGTGACCAGCGCGACGCGGCCGGTGAAATCGCCTCGGTTCATGCTTCCTCCGCTAAGGGTGTGGGCGGCTCGCCCCTGGCCTGTTCCGCCAGCGTTCGGCCGCAAATATAGCCCCAGGTCAAATTTGGCCCAAGCGTCGTGCCCGCGCCGACGGCGCAGAACAGACCGGGAATGATGGCGCCGTTCTGATGCACCACCCGGCCGAACTCGTCGGTGCGTGGTCCCCCTTTGGTTGCCAGATAGGTGCGGTTGAACGGCACGGCAATAAAAGGCGCGTGGGTAATCGCCCGCAAGCCGACGTGAAAGCTGCGATCGCAGTTGGCATGGCTGACGCTGCGTTCACGGTGAAAATCCTCATCCACCCCCTGGCGGCAAAATTGGTTAAAGCGCGCCACGCTGCGCGTCAGCGTCTCGGGCGGCAGATTGAGGCGCTGCGCCAGTTCCTCGAGCGGCGCAGCCAGCCGGGATTGCGCAGGGCGCTGGCCAGCAGCAATGGCGCACGCCACAACAAGCGGGCATCGGAAATCAGCCACGCCGGCAGATGGGCGGGGGGACCTTGCGGGTATTCCCGCTCATCCAGCACCTCTCCCAGATTAAAGGTGAATTCATTGGTGAAGCGTTCGCCATGACGATTCACCAGCACGACATTGGGTTCATACTGAAAAAAGACCGACAGCCCGTAACGCTGTCCTTCATAGCTCGCGGGAAGCGCACCGGTGATGGTCGCCTGATCCATATGGGCCAAACGCGCGCCGATAGCCTCGGCCATCCGGTGGGCGTCCCCCTCATTGGTGGGGGGCTGGAGATAAAATCAAACGCGCCGGGGAAATGCCGGCTGCGCCGCAGGGCGTCCCATTCAAATCCGCCGCTGGCGAGCACGACGCCCTGGGTGGTCTTAACCTGCGTCAGACGCCCTTGCCGACTAAACCAGGCGCCCGTTACCCCGCGTTCAGGGGTATAATCCAGCCGCACGACCCGCGCGGCGGTTTCCAAACGGCAGCCGTGCGCCAGACAGCCCGCGAGTAGCCCGGTGATAAGCGCCGCCCCTTTGGTGCGGGCGCCGGTCAACCACCGCCAAATGATGCGCGGCGAAAGGCGCAGCGCCACACGCAGCGGATAATGATAGGGATCGTCGCCGATAACCTCCTGATAGGTATAAACATGCGGCAACGGCGAACACCGCAGCTTGAGCGACGCGCCGGCCAGTACGCGGGCGCGCAGCGGCGCGGGCGTGACCATCCGGCCGAAGGTTTTTCCTCCGGCGTTGCCGTCCAGCGGATCGCCCTCGGTCGTCAATTGAAAGCGCAGCGGCGTGTGCCGCTCAAGGAATGCAAGCATGGCCGGGGCGCTTTGCACGAACTGTCACCAGAGCATGATGATTCGCCGACACCCATACCGCGCCGCCGGACATGGCGGTCGTGCCGCCGACGGTGGCGGCCTTTTCGACGATCAGGACCTTAAGCCCCGCCACCGCCGCGGCAATGGCAGCGCTCAACGCCGCGCCACCAGAGCCGACCACCAGGACGTCGCAGCTTTGTATTTCATCCGCCTGCGGCGCGGCGTTATCAACGCGATCGCTCATCATCCGCCCGCGCTTATTTCATTGGCCGGGTGCTGAACAAATTGATCCCGGGCTGCTCCAGCATCACCGGCTGCAGATCCCATTTGTGCATGATGAGTTCATATTCGCCGTTACGCCACAGCACGTTCAGGGCGCCGAGCAGCGCTTGCGGCCGCGGCGCCACTTTTTTGATTTCGGCGGCGTTGAGTACAAAATCGATACGGCCGGCGTAAAGCGCCAGAAGTACCGCGTCGGCGGAGTGGAGACGGGTAACCGCGATCGCCGCTTTGCCGTTCTTGCTACAATTCGGATTCAAGATGTCGGTCACGGCGTGCTCGAAATCGGTCCCGGCCTGCACGCCGACTTTCAGGCCGCACAGCGTCAGCGGGTCGGTGGTGATGCTTTTATTGTCGGCCAGGGTATACACTTCATTGGTGGCATAGGCATAGTTGACGAACGACACCTGCTGTTCCCGTTCCGCGCTGTCGGAGATGCACTCCATCGCCATGTCGTAGCGCCCGCTTTTGACCCCCGGGATCAAGCCGGCGAAATCAATGGAAACCGGTTTAATCTCGACCCCCAGCACCTTGCCCATGGCGTTCCACAAATCCGGTTCAAAGCCTATCATAGTTTTATTATCTTCCGCGAAAACTTCACAGGGCGGATAGTGCGCGTCGGTCACCAGGTTGATGACGCCGCTTTGTTTAATCTTCGCCGGCAGTTAATTATGCAGAGCGGTATCCACACTAAGCGCGGGTGCGCCGTGCGCCTGGCTTACCAACCATAAACCGCTGCAGAGCAGCGCTGTCTTAAAGAGTGCGACGATTTTTTTATGCTTGCTACTCCTGGAACAGTGTTAGTCATTAAATCCCCCCAATGGGAATGAAACCTACCACCGGCAAAAATCCCCTGGCAATCCGCGCGCGGCGTAACGGAATTGCAACTCCCGTGCCAGAATTAACTAATCAATTAATTAATTGTGCACAACGGTCCGTGCTGTCCTGCGCGTTTCCTTCTACCGTGCTTAGTGTAAAAAATATGCGCAAACGGGTGTAAATGTGTGCACCGACGGTGCAAGGTCGCCGGTTTTTTTATCAATTCAGTGCAAACGCCGGCAAGGAGGGGCGTGAGAAGATCGCTAGGGATGAGACCGAGAAGGTCGGCGCTTACCGACCGTAGGGTAACGGCCGGAAAGGCGGCTCGCCGTCAAAGCGAGAAGGAGGTCACGCGATCAGGTGATCAAGAGATCAGGAAATCAATTGAACATTTTCTGCAGATAGCGGACAAGGGAAGCACGCGAGCTGAAACCGTGGGGAATACCGTAGTGGCTATCCGGCTGTCCTTCAGGATCCGGCGGAAAAGCTTGATAGCTCACGCTTGCGCGTACCGGTGAGGTGGGTTCGGCGAACAAGCTGCTCTTATCGCGTAGCGCGGGGTGAACCACCAGCGCGGTCCTGCCCAGCCTGGCTTCGCGATTGACATACACATAATGATGGCCCTTACGGTAACCATAGCTTTGCCGGGTAATGGTGTCCCTTTCAAAGCCGGAGTTTTCCAGTTCGCGCGCTACTTCATCGGGTCTTAAATACATTATTTGTTCTCTCTTCAGTCACAGTGAAGCAATTAATCATTTAAAAATAATTAAAAACATAAAGTTAAATAGTAAATTCACCATAAAATACAAATTTGTTATACACTTAGTTACTCATGACTTCCTGCACAACCGCGCAAGTTCTCAAACGCTTGGAAACAACTTTTTCCGGCCAGTGATGGCTTCAGTTAATCATTCCCCCAAACTGTTTTCCCACACACACCCTGTATGCAGCAATATCCCAACGCCACAATAGGGACGATGTGTCAGCCACCGAGAGAATGCACACCGGGGATTCGTGCCTACCAAGCTCACACATCGCTGCACAAAATCTCTCCAGCCCTTGTGCTATGCGGTTTCTGCTGGGCATACCATACGACCTACAAAAATATTGTAGGTCTCCGTGAAGCGTACAGCAGTCAGATATTGGCAAGCGGGAAGTCATTTGGGTGGAGCCGCTGGACAAGTCCTTCAGACGTGCGCAAGTCAAAGCGGCACGCACCACGTATCTTTTAGTAACGTGGTTAGATGCAGGTGACCGATTGACTATAAGACGGTTGGTTACATTTTGGCCTCTAAACACCGGGGAAACTCACCTACTAATCGTGTTTTGTAAAAAGTAAAAAAAACCACGGTTTACCGGGTTATTATAGGGTACTAATCTTTTATTCACATTGATAATCAATAACTTGATATTTTTTAACCAGGAAATCGTAACCCGTAAAACGCCGTTTCTAACCCGTAAAATCCTCTCGAATAACCCGTAGAATAATCTCTCTGCAATACGACTAGACNTAWRYGMYMYKYRKMKKMCNGWCKTGRRKTWTTSSYSRRWWYGKKGKAWRRYYAATTGCCATGCTATGCCGCGGGACAAATCCGAAATCGACATTGGTATTCAATATGTTATCTGGCCGCAAGCCCCCTCTAGCTTTGCTGATTTT
>NZ_JBLKSS010000083.1:0-16581 GCF_047607725.1 Sodalis sp. (in: enterobacteria)
GCCGGCGACGAGCCAGATACGGGTGCCCGCCGGTAAGCCCATCATGATTGCGGGCCTTTGAGTTCATGGATAAGTGCGCATAACAGCGCCGGTGTCAGATTGCCGGCCAGCCGTAACCGGGCACCGGTGAACTCAATGTCACAAGTAACGGGTTCGGCAGAGGGTAAAGGAGAACGTAAAGGTGATGGTTCGGCGGTGAGTGTAACCGCCAGTAGCTCAGCCTGCTGTGTAGTGGGGATTTTAGGTTGGACACCGAACTTGCCCTGACGGTAGAGCTGGCGCCAGTTGAACAGCAAATTGTCATTGATACTGTTATCCCGTGCCAGCTTGGCAATGGATACGCCGTGCTGGAGCGCCTGCTCAACCAGCTTAATTTTAAAGTCCAGCGGGAAATTGGGACGACGTATTGAGGGTTTTGGTGGGGTTTGTTTCATGAATTGCGCCCATTAAAAAAATAATGGACATCATCTTCAATAACTTGATGGAGAATTAACAGACGGCGCTGGGCGTACGCTTACGTCTGAACCGGGCGTTTTTTTCTTCTTCCGACGCGTTACGCCGCGGCGGCTGGCGCGGATGCCGGAATTTTACCGTCCCGAAATGCCGGACTTTACCGTGCATGAATACGCCCCCCTGATCGATTCGTCCGACATGACGCCCGACGACTGGCAAGCCATCGCCCGCGATATCGCCGCCAACTATGAGCAGTATGATGGTTTTGTTATCCTGCACGGGACGGATACCATGGCATTTACCACCTCTGTGCTGTCGTTCATGTTGGAGAATCTCAATAAGCCGGTCATCATCACCGGCTCGCAAATTCCACTGGAAGCGCTACGTTCCGACGGGCAAACCAACTTGCTTAACGCCTTGTATCTGGCCGCCCATTATCCGGTCAAGGAAGTCGGGCTGTTTTTCAATAACAAACTGTTGCGCGGCAACCGTACCACCAAGGCTCATGCCGATGGGTTTGATGCCTTCGCCTCGCCGAATTTGCCGCCGTTGCTGGAGGCGGGTATCCATATCCGCCGTCTTACGCCCTCACCGGCAAGCTCGGAAGGAGGCCCGCTTATCGTGCATCCCATTACGCCCCAACCCGTAGGGGTGGTCACCCTCTACCCCGGTATTTCTGCGGACGTGGTCGGCAACTTTCTACGCCAGTCGGTGCGCGCGCTGATCCTGCGCTCCTATGGCGTGGGCAATGCGCCGCAGCATCCGGCGCTGTTGCACGAGCTTAAGCTGGCGGGCGATCGTGGTATCGTGGTGGTCAATCTGACGCAATGCCTCTCCGGCCGGGTGGATATGGGCGGCTATGCCACCGGCAACGCTCTGGCCCGCGCCGGGGTCTTCAGCGGTTTTGATATGACGGTGGAAGCCGCCTTGACAAAGATGCATTTTTTACTTAGCCAATCGTTGCCCTACCAGGATATCCGCCATCTCATGCAGCAAGATCTGCGCGGCGAATTGAGCAGCAACGATGCATCGGGAGAAAGCCATGGCCAGAGCGTTATTGTTGGTTGATTTACAGAATGATTTCTGCGCTGGCGGTACCGGAGGGCGATGCGGTGATCACCATGGCCAATGCGGCGCTGGCGCTGTGCGCCCGGCGGGGCATTCCCGCGGTGGCCAGTCAGGACTGGCATCCACGAGGATCACGGCAGTTTCGCCATCAACGCCGGGCAGCCGGTCAATACGCTCGGCGTACTGGAGGGTCTTGAGCAAATTTGGTGGCCGGTGCATTGCGTGCAAGATACCCCGGGCGCGGACTTCCATCCCCGGCTTAATCGCACGGGTCTGGCGGCGGTATTTCGCAAAGGCCAACAGCGGCATATCGACAGTTACAGCACCTTTTTTGACAACGGCCGCCGGGCGCAGACCGCCCTGGACGGCTGGCTGCGCGCGTGCGGCATCGACCGACTGACCGTCCTGGGATTGGCCACGGATTATTGTGTGAAATACAGCGTACTGGACGCCCTGCATTTGGGCTACGCCGTCGAGGTACTTACCGACGGCTGCCGGGGCGTCGATCTGAAGCCGGAGGACAGCGCGGAGGCGCTGTGGGAAATGGCGCGCCGCGGCGCAGAAATGCTGACGCTAGACGCCTTCGCCGCGCGGCTGGAGGCCTAGGAGGCTCACTAAACCCCTAAGCCCGCCCGCCGGGCGAATAGCCGGCGCTTACCTTTAAAACGCCTCGCCGACAGTCTGCCGAGACGACGTTGCGTCCAGAATGAGGTCCCCTCGAGCGAAGGGCGGCCGATGGCGCAAACGAGGTCCAGCAAAGAAATCAGCGCCAGCGCCTTACTGGGGTTTCATTCAGTACGTCGACGGTCCCGGCCTTCAGCTCTTCCAGCAAGGCACGCTTACTCTTCATGGTAATCTGGCCATCGGTACCGATGCTCATATGCTCGGGGTGACGGTTATGACGCGACTGCCACAGCATGACCATCTGCAGACAGTTGGCTTGCTGCTCCGGCGTCAGCGCCACCCCGTCGGGCCATTTGCCTAATTCCACGGCCGTCATCAGCCGTTGATAAATCTCCGGCGTCATCGTCGCCAGAAGCGCTTCAACATCCATTGCGCACCTTTCATGTGGAATAATTAGATGAATCGATAAAGCTAAGGATTATCCGGCGATTTCCTCGCCGTTTTCACCATCCTTGAAACGCAAGGAGGCGCTGTTGACGCAAAACCGCGTCCCGGTAGGCTGCGGCCCGTCGGGGAAAACATGCCCTAAATGGGCATCGCAGGCGCCGCAGCGGATTTCCACCCGCTGCATACCGTGGGTATTATCCTCAAGGTAGCGGATGGCATCGTCGCTCACCGGCTCATAGAAACTCGGCCAGCCACAGCCTGATTCGTATTTCGTTTCGGAGTAGAATAGCGGCGCGTGGCAAACCAGGCAATGGTACTGTCCGGTTCGCTTATTTTCCAGCAGCTTACCGCTGTACGGCGGTTCGGTGCCGCGCTGCTGGGTGACATAGCGCTGCATGTCGGTCATTGCTTCATCGGGTAATCGTGAGGGTGTGTTATTGGCCATTGTTACGCGTCTCTGGCGAGGGATGAGAAAGCTTTCCAGTGAAGTCATTATAACAAATAATTAACAACGCGGCAGGCAATTTTGGTATAAACTGTACAAAGAAACGTTGAAACCGTGGAAATGTGATTTTTATCACAAATTGCAACTTAACGCAGTTTATATTGGACTATGATGACCCCATATGAGCTGCAGGTGTTTTGACATCAATGGCGTACATATCGTGCGCTGTACGGGGTCAGGATTGATTTGTCGCAACTATTGACACGATTCCGCTTGGCGCTGCGCGCGGTTTTTGTAAATTTACAAGTAACCTTTTATTCATTATTAAATAGCTGGTGGAATATATGACTATCAAAGTAGGTATCAACGGTTTTGGCCGTATCGGCCGTATTGTTTTCCGTGCTGCGCAGGAACGTAACGACATTGAAATCGTTGCCATCAACGACCTGCTGGATGCGGATTATATGGCCTACATGTTGAAGTATGACTCAACACATGGTCGCTTCAACGGCACCGTCGCCGTAGAAAACGGTCATCTGGTGGTAAACAGTAAAACCATCCGCTGTACTTCTGAGAAAGATCCGGCTAATCTGAAGTGGGACGAAGTCGGCGTCGACGTTGTCGCCGAAGCCACCGGTATCTTCCTGACCGACGAAACCGCGCGTAAGCACATCACCGGCGGGGCCAAAAAAGTGGTGCTGACCGGGCCGTCCAAAGATAACACCCCGATGTTCGTTATGGGCGTTAACCACAAAGCCTATGATGGCCAGGATATCGTGTCCAACGCCTCCTGTACCACCAACTGCCTGGCGCCGCTGGCCAAGGTCATCAACGACAATTTCGGTATCGTTGAAGCCCTGATGACCACCGTGCACGCCACCACCGCCACCCAGAAAACCGTCGATGGCCCGTCTCACAAAGACTGGCGCGGCGGCCGCGGCGCGTCCCAAAATATCATTCCGTCCTCTACAGGCGCCGCCAAAGCGGTAGGTAAAGTCATTCCCGAGCTGAACGGTAAACTGACCGGTATGTCATTCCGCGTCCCGACGCCGAACGTCTCGGTTGTCGACCTGACCGCGCGTCTGGAAAAACCGGCTTCCTATGAAGACATCTGCGCCGCCATCAAAAAAGCCGCTGAAGGCGAGCTTAAAGGCGTGATGGGCTACACCGATGAAGACGTGGTTTCCACCGATTTCAACGGCGAAAAGCTGACCTCCGTCTTCGATGCCAAAGCGGGTATTGCGCTGAACGACAAATTTGTCAAATTGGTCGCCTGGTACGATAACGAAACCGGCTATTCCAATAAAGTGTTGGATCTGATCTCCCATATCGCCAATAAATAAGCTTGGTGACCGGATGACGAAAGGGCGGCAGCGATGTCACCCTTTTCTTTTACTCAGGAGGTATAACGATGTCTGACTCTCTTTTTGCGTTGCCCGTCAAACAAACCCTGTCGCCGTCCCTAACGCTACGCCAGCAAGATGAATTACCGCTGGTGGTGGTCGAACATCCTCAGGTACGGGCGGCGGTGACGCTGCAGGGCGCGCACCTTGTCGCCTGGCAGCCGGCCGGCGAGAAGCCGGTACTGTGGTTAAGCGAGAAAAGCGCCTTCCTGGAAGGCGTGGCCATCCGCGGCGGCGTACCGATCTGTTGGCCCTGGTTCGGTAAGGTTGCCACCCCCAACCACGGTTTCGCCCGCATTCTTCCCTGGGAATTAAGGTAAGCGCCCACAGCGAGGACGATAAACAGGTTCAACTGACCTTTATCCTGCGCGATAGCACCTTGACTGAACCGTTTTTCCCCCATCCCTTCACGCTTAAGGCCCACTTTACCCTCGGACAGACCTGCAGTATCGAACTAGTGGCAGAGGGTGGTGAGTATCAGACGACCTCCGCGCTGCATAGCTACTTCACCGTGGGGGCCATTGGTGATATCCACGTCAGCGGCCTCGGCGACAGCTTTATCGATAAAGTCAACGGCGGCAAGGCTGAACAACAGCAAGGCGATCTGACCTTCTCCGGCGAGGTGGATCGCGTCTATACCGCGTCTGAGCAAACAAGCCTCATTCATGATCCGGTGCTGGGACGGGTCATCGAAGTCCACCATAAGCACCATAGCGACGTGGTGGCCTGGAACTGCGGACAATCGCTCTCGCAATCGATCGGCGATTTCGCCGACGACAGTTATCTGAGCTATGTGTGCGTGGAGACGGCGCGGGTGAACGATCCGCTGGTCAGTACGGTCGCGGCGCCGGCGCAAGTGTCCTAAGGCATCGCTTGCGGCGGCGCCCAACGCCAAGCAGGCTGGTTTCAGGCGAATGCTGCCCTTGCGCAAGCCCGCGTCCATCGCTGTGGCCGCGCCCACCCCCGCAGAGCCGGGCGCGCGCTTTTCTCGCTGAGATAAGGCCCGTGTTAGTAGGCCTTGGCTTTAGGCACTATCCAACGCGGTCTTGCCCCGCGGCGCCGGAAAAGCCCGGTCCAATGCCGCGAGGTGCTCGGCGGACAAGGTGATCACTAAAGCGCCGGCGTTCTCTTTCACATGCGCCAGGCTGGATGCCTTCGTGATAGCCACCACACCCGGCTCGCGAATAACCCACGCCAGCAGCACCTGCGCCGCGCTCGCCCCTAATTCGGCGGCAATGCCCTGCACCGCCTCGTGGTGCAACAACCCTTTGCGTAATTTACCGGCCTGCGCTAGCGGGCAATAAGCCATTACCGGCAGCCGCCGCTCGTGGCACCAGGGCAGCAGGTCATATTCAATTCCCCGCGAGGCCAAATGATACAGTACCTGATCGGTCATGCACGTGTCGCCGCCCGGCAGCGACCACAGCTCTTGCAGATCAGCCACATCCAGATTAGACACGCCCCAGCGCGCGATTTTACCGTCCTACTGCAGCCGCGCCATCGCATCAACGGTTTGCGCCAGCGGAATACCGCCGCGCCAGTGCAACAAATACAGATCGAGGTGGTCGGTCTGCAGCCGGCGGAGACTATTCTCACAGGTGGTCACGGCTTTTTGCCCGCCGGCGTTTTGCGGATAGACTTTCGACACCAGAAACACCTCGTCGCGACGACCGGCGATCGCCTGCCCCACTACGCGCTCCGCGCCGACGGCGCCGTACATTTCGGCGGTATCGATTAGCGTTAAGCCTAAATCCAGCCCGCAGCGCAGCGCGCGTACCTCCTGCGCGATATCGCTATTGCGCTCGCCCATATACCAAGTACCCTGCCCAATGGCGGGAACGCAGTACCCATCGGGAAAGCGGATCTCTCTGGCGCTCATAGTCCCCTGTAAAGATATTATCGGCCCAATGCTCTCCAATTGTGCAAACGGGGCGCAAGCGCCCCGTTTTAGTGCATGCCCTGCACCGTCAGAAGCTGTAGGTGGTACCGATCCCAATAAGGCCAATAGATTGCCTATCGGTCATCGGACTGTCTTTCGCTTCATCGCTCATGCGCAGATAGCGCGCCATCACGTAGGTGCGCCAGCTTTGGGTAATAGCATAGTTCACGGTCAACTCCACATAAGGGGACCAGCCGTCGTCGGCATGATACTCACGCAGGCCGCTACGGCGCGACTCGCTGCGGCTCACGCCGTAGTAATAGTTATTCTGGTCTTCGTTTGCCCACATCGCGCCGACGCCCGGCACCAGGGTAAACCGGCCCTGCTGAATAGGGTACAGGTATGACAGATCGGCCGTGAAACCATCGCTGTTATCCAGGATATCGCCCAAATATTCCGCGCACCCCCCCCCCAATCGGCGGTATGACTGTAGCGCAGACCGGCCATAACCGTGGAGCGGCGCTTGTCCAGGGCTTTCATATCGTCATAATCATTTTTACTTGGCCGGAAATGCCAAGGCGCATAAACCGCCGTGATCGATAACTGGTTCTGCAGGTTTTTCCACAGATAGTAGCCGGCGCTCAACCCTTTCACATACACGTACTGACTATCATAATTAATCTGCGGAAACGGCAGAACTTTATCATCGTCACCCCGGTAGGGGCTGGTGGCATACACGGCCGAGACGCCGAGTGAGAAATCGTCGGCCACGGCGGCCATCGGCGACCCTGTGATGATCGACACTGCTCAGGAGCCTCCGCTCTCCCGCCTGTTTTCCAACCGTGTGATCACCCGCTATCCGGCTTTCGAGGAATTCTACGGCATGGAAGAGGCTATCGAGCAAATCGTTTCTTATTTGAAGCATGCGGCCTAGGGGCTGGAAGAGAAGAAGCAAATCCTATACTTGCTCGGTCCGGTAGGCGGCGGGAAGTCGTCGCTGGCGGAGCGCCTGAAATCCCTCATGCAGCGGGTTCCCATCTATGTGCTCAGCGCCAACGGCGAGCGCAGCTCGGTGGACGACCATCCCTTATGCCTGTTTAACCCGCAGGAGGACGCGCATATTCTCGAGAAAGAATACGGCATCCCCCGGCGCTATCTCGGTACCATCATGTCGCCCTGGGCCGCCAAACGGCTGCACGAGTTCGGCGGCGATATTACCCGCTTTAAAGTCGTCAAGGTCTGGCCGTCGATTCTTGAGCAGATAGCCATCGCGAAAACCGAACCCGGCGATGAAAATAACCAGGATATTTCCGCGCGGGTGGGCAAAGTGGACATTCGTAAACTGGAGGACCACGCCCAGAACGATCCCGACGCCTACGGTTATTCCGGCGCGCTGTGCCGCGCCAACCAGGGGGTGATGGAATTCGTCGAGATGTTCGTACGACGGCGAAAGCCTGAAGGATACCGATCCAAAAGCTAAGTCATATCAGGAGTACCGCGACTACGCCGGCGTCGATGAAGGGATGAACGGCCTGTCCACCCGCTTCGCCTTTAAGATTTTTTCGCGGGTGTTCTATTTCGATCATACCGAAGTGGCGGCCAACCCGGTGCATCTGTTCTACGTTTTGGAACAGCAGATTGAGCGTGAGCAATTCCCGCAGGATGTGGCGGAAAAATACCTGGAACATCTGAAGGGTTACCTTATTCCGAAATATGCCTAGTTCATCGGCAAGGAAATTCAGACCGCCTATCTGGAATCCTATTCAGAATATGGTCAAAATATTTTCGACCGCTATGTGACCTACGCCGATTTCTGGATCCAGGACCAGGAATACCGCGATCCGAATACCGGGCAGCTGTTCGACCGCGAAGCGCTGAACGCCGAGCTGGAGAAAATCGAAAAGCCGGCCGGCATCAGCAATCCAAAGAATTTTCGTAACGAAATCGTCAATTTCGTCCTGTGCGCCCGCGCCAGCAACAACGGCCGCAATCCGAACTGGACCAGCTATGAGAAGCTGCGTGTCGTTATTGAGAAAAAGATGTTCTCCAATACCGAAGAGCTGCTGCCGGTTATCTCATTCAATGCGAAAACGTCCACGGATGAGCAGAAAAAACATGACTACTTTGTGGATCGTATGATGGAAAAGGGATATACACGTAAACAGGTGCGCCTGTTATGCGAATGGTATCTACGGGTAAGGAAATCGTCGTAATACACGACGCGTAGACACTGTCGTCCAGAGGATATAATGGCCTATTTTATTGACCGACGACTTAACGGCAAAAACAAGAGCATGGCCAACCGCCAGCGTTTCTTGCGCCGTTATAAGTCTCAAATTAAAAGTTGATTGCAGGGGCCATCAATAAGCGTTCGATTACCGATGTGGAAAGCGGGGAATCGGTGTCGATTCCCAATACCGACATCAATGAACCCATCTTTCATCAGGGCCGGGGAGGCATGCGCCATCGGGTGCATCCCGGCAACGACCATTTTGTGCAAAACGATCGCATCGAGCGGCCGCCTTCGGGAGGGGGCGGCGGCGGTCAGGGCAATGCCAGCCAGGACGGCGAAGGGGAAGATGAATTTGTTTTTCAGATTTCCAAGGATGAATATCTGGATCTGCTGTTTGAAAATCTGGCGCTGCCCAACCTGCAGAAAAACCAGCATAAGCAGCTAAACGAATACAAAACGCATCGCTCTGGCTACACGTCAACCGGAGTGCCGGCCAACATTAGCGTGGTTCGTTCGCTGCAGAATTCACTGGTCCGGCGCACCGCCATGACCGCCGGGAAGCGGCGTGCCATCCGCCTGCTGGAGGCCGAGCTCGATAGGCTGGCCAACAGTGAACCGGTGCAGTTGCTGGAGCAAGAAAAGATCCGGCGCGAAATTGCGGAACTGCGCCAGAAAATCGATCGGGTGCCGTTCATCGATACCTTCGATTTACGCTATAAAAACTTTGAGCGTCGTCCAGAACCGTCCAGCCTGGCGGTGATGTTCTGTTTGATGGACGTTTCCGGCTCGATGGATCAGGTCACCAAGGATATGGCGAAACGTTTTTATATTTTGCTGTATCTGTTCCTGAGCCGCACCTACAAAAACGTGGATGTGGTCTATATCCGGCACCATACCCAGGCAAAAGAGGTGGATGAGCATGAGTTTTTCTATTCTCAGGAAACCGGCGGCACCATTGTCTCGAGCGCACTGAAGCTCATGGAAGAGGTCATCAAGGCGCGTTACGACCCGAATCAATGGAATATCTACGCCGCGCAGGCGTCGGACGGCGACAACTGGGCGGACGACTCCCCCCTGTGCCATGATCTGTTGGCTAATCATCTGCTGCCGATGGTGCGACAGCTATATTGAAATCACCCGCCGGGCGCATCAGACGCTGTGGCGTGAATACGAAGACCTGCAGGCGCGATTCGACAACTTCGCCATGCAGCATATTCGCGATCAGGAGGATATTTACCCCGTGTTCCGAGAATTGTTCCAAAAACAACTCAATGAGAGACGCTAATATTTCCCTAAACAGCCAGCCCGGTCCGACTGGCTGTTTATTCTTGTTGCGTTTCACCGCCGCCTGACTCGAACCCTGCCCAGGCAACGCCCCTTCCATGGCCCTCCAGCAAATGATTATCAGGCGATATTGCCCGGCGGACTCCCGTTCTCGACGTTCAATTCTTTGAGACTGCGCGAAAATCAACTGGCCGCTGGCGCTAGGCCGGCAACTGCCGACGTTCCACCGTGCCGCCACGGGTCGACAGCGTCGAAAATGACGCTTTTTGAAGGCTCATCGGAATTTACTTTCATATAAAATTATTAACTATATCGCATAATTAACTGGCTATCGTCCTGGCAGGGGCCACGCCACACGGCCACTGTGTTGCGTCACCGCGGCGGCGCAACGGCGCTCTCCCCTAGGCAGGCGCGAACGGCGACGGACGGCCAACCCGGTTATGCAGGAGTAAAAAGGCATTTTCGGCCCGTTATGACAAAAAAAGCGCTTAAACGCCTTAAAAGAGATAAATACGAAAAAAACGACTTTTTTGTTGAGAATAAAAAGGGTAGTTTAATCGAGTACCGGCCAGGGATCTGCCGGACCAGGTTTCCCGCCTCCCCCGCATCCGTCGCGGGCTCCGACGGACGACACGCCGGCAGTATGGTGAACTTCCCTCCCCTTTTCAGGTCATGGTGCCGACGCTTTCAGCCAGACAGTCACGGTAGGCATTTTGGGTCACAACGCCTCTGCGGGATAGGCAGAGACAGAGTATGAAATAAAAAATCAAAAGGAGACCGCGTTTGGACAGCAGCACCATTATAAGTTTGTTTATTATCGGTTCGATATTGGTGGGGGGGAGTATCCTGCTCAGCTCCTTTTCCTCACGTCTTGGCATCCCTATTCTGGTGATTTTTCTGGCCATTGGCATGTTGGCGGGGATAGATGGCCTGGGCGGCATCGCGTTTGATAACTATCCCGTGGCGTATCTTATCAGTAACCTGGCGCTGGCGGTAATTCTGCTCGATGGCGGTATGCGTACCCACGCCACCGCCTTTCGCGTTGCGCTCTGGCCGTCATTGTCGCTGGCGACGGTGGGGGTCATCATCACCGCCGGATTGACCGGCCTGGCCGCGGCCTGGCTGTTTGGACTGGATATGATTGAAGGCATGCTCATCGGCGCCATCGTCGGTTCCACCGACGCCGCGGCGGTGTTTTCGCTCTTAGGCGACAAAGGCTTAAACGAACGTGTCACCTCCACGCTTGAGATTGAATCGGGCAGTAATGATCCGATGGCGGTGTTTTTGACCATAACGCTTATCGCCATGATTCAAAACGGGCAAACCCACTTTGATTGGCTGTTTTTAGTGTATCTTATCCGCGAATTCGGCCTGGGTGTCGTCATGGGCCTGGGCGGCGGCTGGCTGTTGCAGCAGGTGATCAACCGCATCTCGCTGGCCAACGGGTTATATCCGCTGCTGGCGGTGAGCGGCGGCATTATGATTTTCGCTCTGACCACGGTGCTGGAAGGCAGCGGCATTCTGGCGGTTTATTTGTGCGGCTTTGTTCTGGGCAACCGGCCGATACGCAACCGATACGGTATTTTACAAACGTTTGACGGCATGGCCTGGCTCAGCCAGATCTGCATGTTTTTGGTGTTGGGACTTTTAGTCACGCCCAGCGACTTATGGATGATCGCCATTCCGGCGCTCGTCTTGTCGCTGTGGCTGATGCTGGTAGCGCGTCCGCTGTCGATTTTTGTCGGTCTGCTGCCATTTCGCAACTACACCACCCGCGAGCGGTTTTTTCTCTCCTGGGTCGGCCTCCGCGGCGCGGTACCGATCATCTTGGCGGTATTTCCGATGATGGCGGGCCTGGACAACGCGCGGCTCTATTTTAATGTGGCGTTCTTTATCGTCCTTATTTCCCTGCTGCTGCAGGGCACCTCGCTGGGCTTCGCCGCACGCCTGGCGAAAGTGGTTGTGCCGCCGACCGCGTCGCCCATTTCCCGCGTGGGGATGGATATCCATCCGGAAAACCCCTGGGAGCAGTTTATCTATCAGCTGGGAGATGAAAACTGGTGCGTGGGCGCGGCGCTGCGCGATCTGAAAATGCCCCGCCATACGCGCATCGCCGCGTTATTTCACGACAATGTGCTGCTTCACCCTACCGCCAACACCCGGCTGCGCGAAGGGGATGTGCTTTGCGTCATCGGTCGGGAGCGCGATTTGCCCGCATTGGGCAGGCTGTTCAGCCAATCGCCACCTGTCGCGCTGGATCAGCGTTTCTTCGGGGATTTTATACTGGAAGCCGATGCCCGCTTGCGCGATGTTTCCTCTATCTACGGCCTGGAATTCGCCGGCGAAGTGGATGGCGAGCTGACGCTTGGCCAGTTTGTCATGGCGTTGCTGGGCGGGGGCGAGCCGGTGGTCGGTGATAATGTGGTGGCGGAAGGCGTTGTCTGGACTATCGCGGAAAAAGACGAGCACCAGGTCAGCAAAATCGGTATCAAGATTGCCGATGAAACGGCATGAAGCAGCAGCCGCACGCTCGAGGTCGGCGCGAAGGTCTTCGGCCTGGAGGAATAACGCCGGCGCTCACCAGAGCGTAAAAAAGCGCGAACGGTTAAACGTCTGCGGCCGGCACGCCGCCGTCTTCCCGCGCACCGCTTAGGGCGTTCATTCGTCGCCGGTCAGGTTCGCGCTATAGACCTTCTCGAGCACCCGCATGGCCACCTGCATATCCCGCATATCCCGGGCATCGACATCCTCAAGGATCTCCTTACCCAGAGCATCCGCTTCCGTGCGCACTTTCTCATACAGCGCTTTCCCCTCATCGGTGACCACCAGCAGCTTTTTACGCCGGTCGGACGGGGTGGGGATGCGCAGTACCAGACCGATTTTGACCAGGCGGTCCACCATCGTCACCACCGTTGCACCTTCAACGCCCAGCCGCTGCGCCAGTTCGCTTTGCGACAGCGGTGATTCCGCGCCGGCAATAGCCGCCACCGCCACCCAGCTCGCCTGACTCAGACCCAAGTATTTCAGGTGCCGGTCAATTGCCATGCGCAGCGCACGCGAGGTCAAATGCAACATTTTTGAAAAATTTTTATATTCAGTATTCATCAGCCGTATCAGGTAAAGACACTCTATGTTAAAAATTATCACACATTGATTACGAAGACCAATGACTCACGCGTTGTCGGACAAAGAAATGATGCCTCGCCAATCATGCATATCAATTCATCGTTATCAGACGAATAAATTACCATAACAGCATTCAATGCTTTATTTACCGGGCAACTATCATTATGCTTGCCATCCCTTCATGGCGTGCGCGTGTAAATGCAAAAGTTTCTTTTCCTCCTATTACTGCTGGTATTACTGGGTCCGCTGGGCATCGATCTTTATCTACCCGTTATCCCCCTCATCGCCCGCGGTCTCCAGACCGACGAATCACTCATCCAGTCAACTATTCCGCTCTTTATTGGCGTCATGGGCCTCGGGCAACTTATTACCGGACCGCTAGTAGACTATTTTGGACGCCGTCCGCTGGCGCTGGCCGGAGTAGCGCTGTATGGCGCAGGCGCCCTTCTGGCGGCGGCGGCGACCCTTCCTTGGCTCTTCGTTCTGTCGCGGGTACTGCAGGGGCTGGCGGTGTGCTGTACTACCGTGGCATTATTCAGCTGCGTGCGCGACAGACTGGACGGTGACGATGCGGCTCGCGCTTTCAGTTTTCTTAATGGCACACTGAATATAGTGCCGGCGCTGGCGCCGATGGCGGGCGGTCTACTGGCGGCCGGTTTCGGCTGGCGCGCGCCATTTTGGGCCTTAGCCGCCTATTCGCTGCTGGTCGGGATATTGACAGCGGTAGGCCTGGCTGAAACGCGTCCTGCGGGTACCCGGGCGTCAACCACGCGGCCGTTTGTCCGCTACTGGCAGATAGCGACCCAACGCCGTTTTATTCTGTTCGCGCTGGTGAATACGGGCGCCATGGCGATGGCGTTGACCTACGTTTCTTTGTCGTCACAGGTCCTGATGGGCGAAGGCGGCCTTACGCCGCTGGGCTTTTCGATGGTATTTGGCGCGAACGAGTTTTGGATCATGCTGGCGAGCGTTATCGCCAATCGGGTGATTCGCAAAATGGGACGCCCCGTTTGTCTGACGTTCGGCACGGTATTAATGGCGCTCGGTAGCCTGATGTTGCTGCTCAGCGTCACGGCGGCGCCGGCGAGCTGGCAGACCCATTGGCTGAGTTATATGTTACCCGTCGCCACCGCCTGTGCCGGACTGGCGTTTTTGATGGGAGCCGCCACCAGCTATGCGCTGGAGCCGTTCGCCGAAGAGGCGGGCGTGGCGTCAGCGCTGAATGGTTTTGTGCAGATGGCCGGCGCGGCCGTGGTCAGCCTGTCGATGATGGCACTGCCGCTGGCGCCACGCCAGGTGCTGGCGCTGGTGATGCTATTGGGGGCAATATTTGCTTTCGCGCCCAGGCTGCGCGCGCCACGGTTGACCCGGTTGCGCCCGTAACATTCGCCCGTCATCGCGAGGCCGCGGCGTGGGTTAGCGGAGCTGGACCGTCACCCGCGGCGCCAGCGCGCTCATGAGTTCATAGCCCAGGGTACCGGCGGCGGCGGCCACCTCATCGATTTTGACGTGATTCCCCCAAAGTTCGACCTTAGCGCCGATGCGCGCCTGTGGACAAGGCTGCAAGTCCACCATAAGCATATCCATGGAAACCGCGCCCAGAGTGCGCGTTCTGACGCCGTCGACCCAAACCGGCGTCCCGGTGGGCGCGTGGCGCGGATAGCCATCGGCGTAACCGCAGGCGACGACCCCGACCCGCTGCGTCTCGCTTAGCCGGTGGCGACCGCCGTAACCGATGCGTCCCCCGGCGGGCACCGCCTGCACGGCAATCAGTTCGCTTTGCAACGTCATCACCGGCCGCAAACCGCTGGCGGCGATGTCTTGCCAGTCGCCGCTAGGGGAAGCGCCATAGAGAATAATGCCGGGCCGGACCCATTGCCCATGGGTCTTCGGATGCCACAACGTAGCGGCTGAATTCGCCAGACAGCGCGGGCCCATCAGCCCATCGCCGGCGCACGCCACCACCGCCATTTGCGCCTCGACCCCTTCCGGCATGTCGGCATAAGCGAAATGGGTCATCAAAGTCAGCGTCGCCACCTGTTTTAGCTCACTCAGCGCTTGCCAGGCGTCGGGCAACGCCCGATCGCTGAAGCCCAGCCGATTCATGCCGCTGTTCAATTTGAGGTAAATGTCCAGCGGCACGCGCGGGGTCATGCGCCCCAGGGCGTCGATCTGCCAGTCGCTGTGTACGGCGGTGGTCAATCGATAACGATCGATTTCCTCTAAATCGGCCTGCTGAAAAAAACCTTCCAGCAGTAAAATGGGGCCGCGCCAGCCCTTCTCCCGCAGCACGACCGCCTCATTGAGATCCAGCAGCGCAAAACCGTCCGTTTGCTGCAACCCCTGCCAAACGGCGTTCAGACCATGGCCATAGCCATTGGCTTTGACCACCGACCACACGTGCGTTTGCGGCGCATGACGGCGGACAATGGTTAAATTTGACGCCAGCGCAGCTAAATCCACCGTAGCGACAATCGGACGTGGCATGAAAACAGCTCCTTACCTCTAAAGAAACGGCCGCGCGATGCGGCCTCAGATCCGTCGCGCAACGGCGACGGCATCAAATTCAGGCGCATAACGCGCGACGGACAGATCGTCATAACGAATATCCGGCACCCGCGCGCTGATAATATCCGCCAGCAGTCGCCCCGAGCCGCACGCCATTGTCCAGCCCAGCGTACCGTGACCGGTATTCAGATACAGGTTTTTAAGCGCCGTGGCACCCACCAGGGGCGTGCCATCCGGCGTCATCGGCCTCAGGCCGATCCAGAACGTCGCTTGCTCAATATGACCGCCGGTGGGAAATAAATCGCGCACCACGGTCTCCAGAGTCAACCGGCGTTTCGGCAGCAGCTCGGTATTGAACCCGGCGATTTCCGCCATTCCCCCCACCCGAATACGCCGATCGAAGCGGGTGATCGCCACTTTATAGGTTTCGTCCAGCACGGTGGATACCGGCGCGCCCTGCTCATCAGCCAACGGGATCGTTAACGAATACCCCTTTAACGGATAGACCGGAATAGAGACCACATCCTTTAGCATGGCGGTGGAATACGACCCCAACGCCATCACATAGGCATCACCACGCACTATTTCGCTGCCGCAGCTTACGCCGTCAATGCGGTTGCCATTACGCACCAGCACGCCGACTTGACAGTTATAACGAAATGAAACCCCTTTTTCCGCCGCCATGGCGGCAAGGTGGCGGGTAAATAATTGGCAATCGCCGGTTTCATCATTCGGCAAGCGTAAACCGCCGGAGAGCTTATGGGCGACGCCGGCCAGCGCTGGCTCGACATTGACCAATTGATTGGCCTCCAGAAGCGAATAGGGTACGCCTTCATCGCGCAATACCGCAATATCTCTCTGGGCGTTGGCGAATTGCTTATCGGTGCGGAACAATTGCAGCGTTCCCCCCTGACGGCCTTTCATAGCCAATACCGGTTTCGCAGCGTAACGCTTTCAAACAATCGTGACTGTTGCAGATTCCGACGTATCCGATCATCTGTTCCGGCGACATCCGATCAGTTATTCCGATATTTTCCGATCACCCATTCCAGTGATATTCGATCACGTGTTCGCTCATCTTCTGACTCGGTTTTAGTCTATTTTTCCTGTG
>NZ_JBLKSS010000084.1:0-14644 GCF_047607725.1 Sodalis sp. (in: enterobacteria)
GGACGCACGGCGGGCGGGTCAATTCCCCGGAAGGCGTATTAATCCCGTTGCGATAACCACTGCCAATCAGCGAGGAATTCCCTGTTCGCATCAGCAACGCCGACAATAATGCAGGACGGTTTGCTGTATACACATATCCCCGGCCACTATCGATACAGGCGTGGACACGTTTGTTTTTTTCCAGCCAGGCGGAAAGTATCAATTTATCCGTCACCTCGCCCTGAACGGCGGAATTTGTCTGTAAATACCTGTCCAGACCGTCCGCGTAAAGAAGAAATGTCGTGGTGAGTGCCTGAATCTGAATCGCTTCCGTGGTATTTCTGTGTGCACTATCAATCTGGCTTATCTGAAAAACGGCAAGCGCTGACATCACCAGCATAAATGCATAGCTGACGTTCATAATTTATCACCTGGAATAAAAAAAGATTCTCTTTACGAGAGACACTTAGTGGCAACAGGTAATCACATAAGCGGACTCTTCATTCTGATGGCCCACAAATTGCAATCCCGAAGCATACCAGCCAGCAGGACAACGATATTCCCTGAAGTCACGCCCCCACCAGTTTCCAACCTGCTGACACTCACGCTGCTCCAGACTTCCCCCCGACGTCCAGCGTCCATTGGTGCAAGACAGTAACGCCCCCTCTGAAGTGCGTCCTACCAGCCCGTTAGGGCCACATCCCGCACCGGGTTGCGCCGTACCATCCAGTTGCAAATATTCACCGGTAGACAGACGTCCATCGGCCCGCACACGCCCGCCTTTAAGCTCACCAGAGGTATAGATGGACTTGCCGCCAAATGCCCTGATCCACGTACTGTCCGTCATATGAAAGCCGCCGCCCCATTTTTCCGAATACCAGCCGGAATCCCCGGTCGTTCTGAACCAGCCGCCGGTATAGGTTTCGCCACTCGTGCGCGTGGTTTTGGCCTTCACCGTGTCGCTGGTGTTAACCTCCCTGGCGCTGACCGTTCCCGAGGCCGACAGGTTGTTCACCGCATTCACATCATTTCCACCCATATCCAGCGCGGTAGACATGGTATTCAGTTCAGGGTGACCCGGCACCGCCTTCCGGTAGAGGTAATCGTTAACCATCGCGCCATTGGCGTAAAAGCCCGCCATTACCACATGCCCCTCGCCGGGATTAAAGCCGCCAAACGCCGACAGCTTTTCCGTCCAGGCCCCCAGTGCACCTTTTGCGACATTCCCCTGGATATAACCGCCGCTGGCCCCGATATAGCCCGCCAGCTTGCGCGCCTGGCTAAGACTGAGACGGGTACCGCCGGTTAAAAACGTCATACTGTGAAATTTGTTTTTCTCTGGCTGATAAATTAACGTTTTGTAAGTACTGGAATAATTGTTACGGGCAGAAAAACCAGCGGGCAAATACCCCGCCGTCACCAGCATCGGCACCGTCAGCGTATACCCCTGGCTGGGCGATGATGCCGCACCGATAGCCGCATAATTATCCGTAATATATTTATTCACCGCCGCTTCAACCCGCCTCGCCTGGGACGCCGCAATATTCATCCTCACCGAGTCCTGAAGGCTATACGCCAGCGGCCCTATCACAATGGCCACCATCACGATAACAACCAGCACGGCAATACTCACATCAGTTATCTGCCAGAGACCTTTTTTTAATCTGACCATCGTCTGCGTCCTTTAAGTAAAACGATACCGAATGGCCCCAAACTGATCGTTCAGCGATTTAAGCTCGCCCGACGCATCTTGGCCTGGATAACATCCCGTGTCGTCGCGCATTTAATATTGAAACCCACCATATCGACATGATAACCGGCAATTTCATCCGCCCTGATAATCGGCGTCAGCGTCTGCCAGGTCACGATATACAGCGATTTGGCAATCATGGCCTTGGCATGATGGTTTTTCTCCTCACACAGAATGCTGTATTTTTCTATCGCCTCAATCACTGACGACGCATGAAGCGTTGCCACCACAAACATGCTGAGAGAGGCTTTCAGGACTTCGTGGGCCGTCTCACCATCACGGATCTCCCCCAGAAGAAAGGTGGTCGCCCCCATCCTGAACGCTTTTTTCGTCGCCGAGGCATAGCCTTCACGCTCGCCGACCTCCAGTTGAATACAGCGCCCGTTGCCGTGCTGTCCCTGTAACAGGGTTTCTATCGGATCCTCAATCGATACCCCCAGCAAGCCGGTCTGCCGGATACGCTGGCTGACCACCGAGGCCGCCGTGGTGGTTTTTCCCGCCCCCATCGGCCCGGAAATCAATACCAGCCCCGTTTGTTTCACATCGTTCACCGAGCGGATCAGATCGCTTGAAAAACCGATTTTATCAATGGGCCGTATCCCGTCCGGGGTCTGGCGAATAATAAAGGTTTCATTATCCTGCAAATCATTCGCCACCGTGACGCGGTAACGGCGGTCATCATGATGCACCGCGTATTCTGCTCTGCCGGTCTGTTTGTACACCTCGCTACAGCGTTTCTTTAATGCCTGAATATCGTCCTGCAATCCGGCGGGTGCCGGGACCAGCGCACGGCCCGCCCCGGTCATGCCTTTAATTTCGGCATAGTCACTGCCCAGATAAAGATCGACGAATCCCGCGTCAGCCAGTCTGGTTACGTTCATGGTCACCACTTAAGATTTGGTGGTAAAGACAACCGTATTGGCCTCGCTTGAACAGGCCGTTTTAGCTGCCACCGCCGTCACTTCGCCGGTCAGTGTAGTGCTGTTAATTTTGGTTGATTCCAAATCAGCGGTACCCACCCCTTTAGCCAGCCCGATACAGGCTTTTTTTGATAATTTGGTGCTTGAGACGATAAAGCCAACACCGTTCCCCACCACGGTAATCACGCCACCGGATTTGTTATAGATTTTTCCTCTGCTCACCGTCACACTCGACGGAATAGAGCCGCCCGCAATCAGGGCTGGCACATAATCCTCTGTGCCGTAACCGTTGGAAGAAATCATGCCCCGTGTTTCCATAATGATATTATTGACCAGACTGACCTCGCTGGTTTTACTCACGTTTCCCCAGACGACATAGGCCACTCCCGCCACTAACGAAAGCAGAAAAAGCCCAATCGTGATTGAAATGCTGGAATCAGTGATATTGACAACACCATTTTTAATGGTTTTCATAATAACATCCTTAAATAAATAAAAGCAAAGCAGCCCATCAATGGCTTGACAGACATTTACCGATAGAAAAAATTTAAATATGAAATTCGCGTTGAATTAAATCATACATAATAGCGATAATGGCACACAGCCCAATACCCGTTGCAAACATACAGAAAAACTTAATGCGTTCACCTGTTTTTTCCACACTGCATATGGTCTTTTCCAGCCATTTATCACCAAACTGTTTTAATGACCCCTCCTTATTGGCCGTGTCAAACAGACTTTGCATCTTGATTATCGCCTCCTCCCCCGGAAAGTCGTATCCGGTAATATCGAGCGCGTGCCAAAGATTCTCTTCACCTCCCGATCCCATCGCATTCAATGTGGCCTGAAGCCGCTCATTAAGCCAGGCGGACGCGGACGCCGACAGCATCTTTTGCACCGCCTCCTCAATGGGGATCCCCGATGACAGCATGGCGTCAACATTAAGAATAAAGGTCGCCCCATACAGATTTTTATACAGTGACCAGGGCGGATACTTATCCGCATGAAACCGGAGGTTACCCGTCCAGCGCGGCAATGATTTCATTATCCCGTAAGCCACCATCACCATAAAGAGCAAGGCCAACAGACTGTAGTCGGTGAGAAACACATACAGATAATAAATACACATCTGCGCCGTGCTCCATTCCGATAGAGGAACGGACTGCTTCAGAATAGGCACCAGAAAAACACATATCATGCTGATGATCCCAAACATCAGCGACAATAGATACAGAGACACCGTCAACGAACTTCGGATGGATTTCTTTATCTTGTCTGATGCTTGCACAATGCGTATGGCATTCAAAAAACCGGCAGGCAGCCGGTTAGCCGCATCACAGGAATCAATCACGCTCAGTTCCTGCGCGGGTATCCACTCTCGCATCGACTCAGCAAGCGAAAAACCGTTAGCAACGTTCCCCAACCATTCTCTAACGATTAACGCAACCGGATGATTAGGCTGTTTTACCCTCCTCGTATAGTTCAATATCAGTTTTTCAAACACGTTTTCAATGCTAATCCCGTCCAGCAAGTATTGTCTGACATTATCGTAAATTTCAATTCTGTCATCTGCTGAAAAGGTTAGCTGGTAAATTCTGCGATGTAATTGATTCATCATTCACCCAATAACAGTAATATATATCGACATACCAGTTGTCAGATAAAAAGACTTATGGAAATGAGTTATTTCCCTCTATCGATAAAAAAAGCGATACAATTATATTCTATCGAAATATTTTCATTGCCATGAGATGCACGATAAAATGAAATTTACCCAATACTGGTGTTGCTTTCAAAAAAGCACAGCAAATGACTTTATCGAAGATGAATGTCACGGTTTTAAATACAACCCATTCTCGTTAGAGAAATCAGTGAATACTCCAGACAATAAAAGAAAACCAACATTAAAAATAGACACATTAGAAACAGTTAAAAACACGCCGATTGAATCAAGAAAATTCACCATTACAGATAGCGCGACTGTTATCACAGAAAGCATTTACGGCGAATTCATAACGCCCCCGACGCCGCACTCTACCCCAGAAAGCATACCCGCGGTTATCGGTTTTATACCAAAGCACTTGACAAAAAAAATAGAAAACTTAAACACAAAAATATTAATGAACAAATCCTAAACGATAGAACCATAATAGACTCAATTTTGGATAAGATTCAAAAAAACTCAATATTTGGCCAAGACTTTGACGTAAACGCCCCGTGGAGGACGTCTTGAATTATTGGTGGGTTTGTTGTATGAGACAGTAAACCTACGTTACACGCTTATGCTCATTGCATTTTCACATTGTATTGATTTTAATAATTTTTATTTCCATCCCGGTTTGAGTGATATGAAATTAGTGGTTCTGATGTTTGTGATAGTGTCCATTAAAATTTAAGTGGACACTATCATCGCCGGATTATCCATGATCTGACAGCCGTCCCTTATAGGATGCGGGTTCACTAGGCATCGTAGTGGAACATATTCTTATTGGGCTATACAACAAACCCACCAATAATTCAAGACGTCCTCCACGGGGCGCTTACTTTTTTGCCGCCATCGGCCGCTTTGATCCTGCCTCCCTTTCCACCCATGACGATGACGGTGTCGTTTTGTTGACCGGGCCGGGTGAACGCGGACCGGTGGATACGCATAGCCGGCCACCGTTGGTGTTCACCGGGGAAAGCGCGCGGCAATGACTTGATCCCGCACTCGATAAGGATGACGCCTACGAGCTGGCGGAGACCCGCGCGCTGCCGCCCACGGCCTTTGTTTGGCACCCGGTTTCCTCCGCGGTCGGGAATATCTACAATGACAGCTCGCAACTTATTCAGCCGATTACCGACCCGGTAATCTAACGTCGCGCGCAAGGTCGGGAGATCAGATGCTGCTATTGGAATTTTTCGCACAATTGATAGAACTGGCGCACCGGCTATTCCACTGAATGTGGGCGCGGTCTGTAGGATGAGCAAGGTGAGACTGGGGCGCTTGGCTGGCGCCTAAAAACTGCTTGTGTACCTCCGCCCGCGCTTTTATGCTGGGACTCTTTTTTGTCTGGCGAGAGAACAGGATGTTACTTACCTCATCACTGCTGCTATTTTCCGCCATCTGCCTGGTGCTAACGTTGACACCGGCGCCTGATATGCTGCTCATTGTATCGCGCAGCCTCAGCCAGGGACGCGGAGCCGGTTTCGCCACGTTCGGCGGGATTATGGCTGGCACCTATTGCCATGCGCTTGCGGCGGCGTTTGGGGTGTCGCAGCTGTTTCTAGCGGCGCCGCTGGTCTACCAGCTGGTTCGGGGCGCCGGCGCGGTCTATCTGCTCTATCTGGCATGGAAAATGATTTGCCGCCGTGAAGGTGCGGCATCGGTGGCGGTCGCCGGCCGCTGGGGACGATATTCCGCCAGGGCCTCATGACCAACTTGCTTAATCCCAAGATGGCGTTGTTTGTTTTGGCGCTATTTCCGCAGTTTGTGCAGCCGCAGGCGGGATCGGTGGCGCTACAGATTTTGCTGATGGCCACGGTGCTCAATGCCATCGGATTGGTGGTGAACGGGGCCGTGATCCTTTCCGCCAGCCGTATTGGTCGCAGCCTGCAGGCCCCCGATCATCGCGCGCCGCAGTGGCCGCGCTATTTGTTGGCCTCGGTGTATGCCGGTCTGGCCTGCAAATTGGCGCTCTGAGGCCGTCAGTAGCCTCTAAAGGAAAATGGCCATCGGCCGCGGCGGCGCTTTATTGGGGCGTGACCGGGCCGCTTAGGGTCAGCGAGCTGGCAAGCGTCTGATCCTGCCGGTAGCGCGCCAGCGCCAGTTCAATTAGACGGGTGATGAGGTCGGTATAACTCAGGCCGCTCGCCTGCCACAGTTTTGGATACATACTGATATTGGTAAAACCCGGTAGCGTATTCACCTCATTGACCATCACCTTGCCGTCCGGGGTCAAGAAAACATCCACCCGCGCCATGCCAGCGCAGTTGAGTGCGGTGAACGCCTGTAGCGCGATGCGCCGGATTTTATCGCTGACGGCCTGGCTGATGTCGGCCGGTACCACCACCTGCACGCCCGTTTCGTTGATATATTTGGTGTGATAGGAATAAAAACCGTCGCTCAGCACCACTTCGCCGCACAGACTCGCCTCGGGCGCGTCGTTGCCCAACACGGCGCATTCCAGCTCGCGGCCGACGATGGCGGTTTCCACCAACACTTTGTGATCGAAGCTGAACGCCAGCGTCAGCGCCTGCTCGAAGCTTTCCCGGTCGGTGACCTTGGAGACGCCCACCGACGATCCCTGATTTGCCGGTTTGACAAACAGCGGTAGCCCGAGGGTAGCGGTTATCTCCTCGAAACGGCTGCGCGCGCGCTGGGCGCGGGACAAGGTCAGAAAAGGCGCCACCGACAAACCGGCGTCGCGTAACAATCGCTTGGTGATATCTTTATCCATGCTGATGGCCGAGCCCAACACGTCCGAGCCAACGTAGGGCATATTGGCCATTCTCAGCAGTCCCTGCAGCGAGCCATCTTCGCCCAGCGTGCCGTGGATGATAGGGAAAATGACGTCGAGCTGAAACAGCGCGTCAGTGCGATCGGCCTGCATCAACTGATGCTGACGACGGCCGGGCAACAAGGCAATTTCCCGCGTGCTGTTATTGAGCGCGATACGGGCGGGATCATCACCGTGCAGAAGATAATCGGCGACATCATGAAGATGCCAGCTCCCCTGTTTATCGATGCCCAGCAGCACGACGTCAAATCGTTGCCTGTCGATAGCATCGACGATATTTTTGGCCGACTGGAGGGAAACTTCGTGCTCCGCCGAGCGACCGCCGAAAACGACCCCGACGCGTGTTTTAGCCATACCCTGCTCCTCGGAAGTGATCACCCTGACAGGTCAACCGGCCTGGCCCAGCCCGCCGCGGCGGCTCGTCAAGCGCGATGCATTCGGTTGCGCCGAGGACTGCAACCTTGTCCGAGTATACAAAGCCGCCGGGCGGGAGCAACCGCTTTTTATCGCGAAGGCATCTCGGTGGGACCCGCGTCAGAAACGATAACGCAGCCAGGCAAAGAATACGTTGCCATTGTTATAGGTACCGGGGATATAGGTGGCCTGGAACGTCAGTTGCTTATAACCGACCGAAGCCAGCGGCAGCAGCGCCAGTACGGGGATGTATTTCCAATTATCCCGCGCCGTTACGCCGGCGGTAAAACCGGCGCCAAAGTGGATATCCTGATAGCGCTCAAACGGACGCCATTGTTTTTCCCAGGCATAACCGCCGAACGGCTCCCACTTATTGAACAAATCCTTGAACGCCATCACGTAGATGGCGTGCCAGTTTCCTTTCTCGTCATAGCGCGAGATACCATAAGCCGGCGCCCCAGGGCGCGTTCATTGTAGCGGCGAATATGTTCGTCGTCATAAGTAAAACGGTTATGCCAGGTAATGGCCGGCACGTAGAGATCCTGATGGGGGGAGTTACGCCAGGTCTCGGCCACATTCTGCGAAAATTGCTGCCAAAGACCCGGAGACGGCGCCGGCTGGCTGTCGGTCGCCGACGTCGCTGCCGATGCCGCAGAAAACAGACCACACAGACTGATTAACACAATAATACGTTGATAAAGCAACCGCACAACCCACTCCTTACTGACTTTCTTAATGCATCGTCTTTTTCAGCATAGTTAAGGCAAATCACTACCAGAGAAAAAATAAATGAACACATTATATATATGATAACCAAAACGGCCTGTAAACCGCGCGGCGACGACGATCGCATGCCCTGAAAATCGGGCCAGATAATGCCCCCGTTCGCGCTTAATCTTTAGGCGCCGCGGCCCGAAAACGTTTTCACTGAAACCGATTTCAGGCGCGCCCCGCGCCCGGGGGTGCGCGCTTTGCCGGGCACGCCCCATGGCAAGGGTACCATTTAAGAGACATCAAGGAACATCATGACCACCAGGGGAATACGCCTGATGAACTGAATCATTGCCGCGGGCCGAAGGAAGATACGTCGCCAGCACCGGCCGCGCCGCAGCCAAGATCAAAGGGGTGGCGGAGAACGTGAATACGGCCCCCTATGACATCGGAGGGCGGCGCGCGCGCCCACAGGGTACGTCACGGAACGTCCCCACGCCATTGAGGGATAAAATGCGCGGCTTTTAATCAAAATGGAAAGCCCATCACAGCCTCAAGCACAGGTCGGGTCCATGATATTGATAAGGAAACGAAAGTGATAGCGCGGAGGTGATGTTATGTATACCAACGATATTGCTTTTTTGATTGGACTGGCGCTGACCATCATCGGTTTTGTGTCGGTGATGTATGCTTAGCGGCGCGCGTTGTGACATGGCGTGACAGAGAAGCGCACCGACGACCTTTCCTGTACTCCCTCTTGCGAGGAGGTAAGTTGCCGATGCGCTTTTCTGCTGGAAAAAAAGCCCCATCGTGTGGGGCATACTGCGTTTATCCTTTCCGGCGCTTATCTCCGGCACTCATGAGGGGGCCCATGGCGTTAGCTTTGTAAAGGATGTGGCGATTATAAGATTAGTCCGAGTTTATTTACAATGATAATTATCACAATACCTGTGATCCCTGGCCGCGTCCGTTAACATTATTTGCCGCCAGGCCCAACCCCGTTCGTTAAACGCTCTAAATCTGATAATCCAGCGCGGCGGCGGGCGCGGCGGTGGCAAATACCGCCTCTTCTATTTCGGTCAACGACAGTTGTGGGTTGCACAGTTGAATGAAGCGCCAGGCATATTTACGCTGCAACTGGCCCCGTTTCACCCCCAGCCAGACGGTATTAGCCTCAAACAGATGCTCCGCGCTCAGGCTGACCAGGCCGGTATCCCTCGCGGTTGTAAGACATATCCGCCAGCAGGCCCACCCCCACCCCCAGCCCGAGTTCGACATAGGTCTTGATAACGTCTGAATCCTGAGCGCTGATCACCACTTCCGGATGCAGCCCTGCCGCCTGAAAAGCCACATCGATTCGCGATCGGCCGGTAATGCCGTGCCGATAAGTAATGAGCGGGTAGCGGCTCAGGGTCTCAAGGGTAAGCTGCGGTGCTCGGGTCAGCTCGTGATCTTCTGGCACCAGCACCGCGTGATGCCAGTGGTAATAGGGAAATGCCGCCAATTGCTCTTCGGTCATCAATTTCTCGCTGGCGATACCGACATCTGCATCGCCGGATTGCAGCATGGCGACGATTTCCTCGGGGCTGCCCTGATTAAGCACCAACCGCACCCGCGGATACAGTTCGCGAAATTGCTTAATGACGCCCGGCAGACTGTACCGCGCCTGGGTATGGGTGGTGACGATGGAAAGTTCGCCGGAATCCTTATTGGCAAACACATCGGCAATCCGGCGAATATTATTGGCCTCATTGAGAATGCGTTCAGCCACCGACAGCAGCGTCTTGCCCGGCTCCGTCATGCCGATCAGACGCTTGCCGCGGCGGATAAAGATTTCCACCCCAAGCTCATCTTCGAGCTCACGGATATGACGGCTGACGCCCGATTGCGAAGTGAAAAGCATGCTCGCAACATCGGTCAGATTATAGTTGCAGCGGGCTGACTCGCGGATGATACGCAGTTGCTGAAAGTTCACGCCTGTTCACTCCTCAATTTTCCTTCGGAGTTACAGTTCTACAAGCGTTGCATATAATCGACAAATAAAAAAAGCGGTAAGTTATACATTTTAATGCTAATCAAAAATTTGGCTTTGTCGATGCACTGACCGCATAACGCGCGCGCTTAACGCCGGGCCGGCGCGAAGGATGACGGCAGCGGCGGCGGGGCGCGCTGCCGAGGGGCTTCAGGCACGGGGCGTTACTCTCATTGCCCCTGCGCTAAATAGGCGTTGGTATAGTACTCATCCACCGTCAGGACGCTTTTCACAATGCCGAGAGAGGTCGCCGCATCCAGCACATCACGCCAGGCTTTATCATTTTGCTTCAGTTGATCGTCGCCGGGCGTGCCCAGCACCTGCATCGTGTCGCGCCATTGGCGTTTGACGAAATTCTCGTCATAAGACTTACTGTACTTGGCGGCGAAGGCGGCGGTAGCTTCATCGGGATGCTCAATGGCATAGCGCAGACTGCGCGCGGTCGCGCGCATAAACGCCTTAGCCAACTGAGGATTCTTTTCCAGCCAGCGTTGATTGCCGGCGAACATGAATATCGGCGTATCCGGCACGCCATGGCGTGTCGCGGGCATAAATTCCGGCGTCTGCTTGCCAGCCACCGCAATTTCCGTCCCTTCGGCGTTGCTAATCCCGGTCGTTGCGTCCACCCGTTTTTGCAACAGCAGCGGCACGGTATCGGCGGCGGCGGCGACCATCTGGATGTCGTCCAGCGTCATGCCGGCGCTTTTTAACATTAACGAGAGCTGCGCTTTGGTCCAGGCGTCGTTATAAATGCCGATGCGCTTGCCTTTTAACTGCGCAAGCGTGACCGGTTGCCCCTCAGGCGTAAAAATGCCCCAGTTATTGCCGATGCCGTAGCGACCGATGGAAATGACCGGCGCCCCCTGCTCTTTCGCGAAGATGATGTCCATGACGGTGGTAAACGCCACATCCGCCCGGCCGGTACCGAGGAATTTCATGGTGTCGGCCACGGTCGGCGGCGCCACCACGTTCAGATCGATGCCCTCGTCGCGGTAGAACCCCTTACTGATCCCCAATGTCCAGGGGATCCAAAAACCATCCGCCACCGGCCATTCCTGTACAAAAGTGACTTTTACCGGCGCCGGAGCGGCAAACGCCGGCGCGCAAAGCCATCCCATCCACATTGCTGCGGCGACGGTAAGAGCTGCGCCTTTCGACAGCCAACGGTTCGCCATAACCTATTATCCTTGTTTGCAACGGAAACATGACACGCCCGGCAGCCTGGCACGCCGCTGCGCCTTTAGTCGGGCAGCGCTCGCTGACAGGCGCTGATACTCACGCCTCCTTTTTGCCGCCGGTGGCGTCAAAGGCCGGCAGCGCCTGACGAAACAGATTGAGCCAGGAGACCAGTTTGGGATAGTGCTGGCGCCAGGCGCCGTCAAAGCGCAAATCCAGGTAGCCCAGCGCGGCGGCAAGGGCAATTTCTCCCACGTGCAGCGTTTTGGCTGCCGGCGGAAGAGTATAATGTAATTCGGCGTAATCGAGCGCGCGCCCCATCCTCTCCTGCTGGCGCGCGACCCACCCCGGGGAACGTTCGGCAGCCGGGCGGTAACGCTCCTCATAGACCACCAGCAGCGCCGCATCCATCAGCCCGTCCGCCAGCGCCTGCTGGCGTAAAACCGCCCAGCGGAAATCGCCTCGCGGGATCACCACGCCGCCACCGGCTTTGTCGTCAAGGAATTCGATGATGACCCGCGAGTCAAACAGCGTCAGCCCCTCCGGTGTGATAAGCGCCGGAATTTTGCCCAACGGATTTTGCTTTAGCAGACTATCGTTGGGATCATTGACGTCCGCCGGCTCGATAATCAGTTGATCGGCGAGGCCGGTTGCCGCCGCCGCCAAAGCGACTTTACGACCAAACGGCGAAGCCGGAGACGTTCTTAATAAATACATAGGGGCATCCTGTCGGCAAAGGGGGAATGTAAGCAGAATAAAGTATGGTTTATCCGAAAGACAATCACAATCCCGAGGCGGCAGAAAACACCTTGGCGCCTGGACGGGCCACGGCTGGGACATGAGGCGTCCTACCCATCGGCACGGCGAAAGCACGAGACGCCGTACCGATCGTTAACATCGAAAACATGAGGCGCCGTAACGATTGACGACACTGAAAGCCTAGGGCGCCATACCGATTGGCAACGCCGAAAGCCTAAGGCACCCTACCTATTAGCACGGCGAAAGTATCAGGCATTGTGCCGGGCGGCGTGACGCCCGCTTGCGGAATCATCCTATTACCCTCATCCACCTCTGTGCCGATAATAGGCGCCTTCCAGGATAGAAGGAGAGCAAAGAGATGATGAATCTGATTTTCATAGCCGTCTTGCTCGGCTTTGCCGTATTTTCGCTGATTAAAGCGGTTAAATAAATGCACAAAAAAGCGCTGATAAATCAGCGCCACCGCTAGTACCCCTGCCCCCATCACGTCACTAATCCCCGCGAGGCAATCCCGCTCGCAGGTATCCCTTAGCCGCAGATCTCCCCGCTCGCGCCGGGCGGAGGCGACGGCGTGTTTTTCTCAAACAGCGGGGCGTGCGGTCACACCGCACGCCCCGTTTTTCACGAACCACATCCTTTGTCGCGACAGATACGTTAGAACATATAGGTCATACCCAATGCAACAATATTGTCGGTGGAGATCTGCGCGGCACAGGTAAAGTCGTCCTTGGACAGCAGATTGATGCGGTAATCGATGAAGGTCAGCATGTTCTTATTGAAGTTGTAGCTGGCGCCCAACTCGAGGTATTTTTTGATATCGTGGCTCTTGCCGCTTTGGTCACCGTCAATGCGCGACTGCAGATAGCCGAGGGAGGGACGCAGGCCGAAATCAAACTGATATTGCGCAACCAATTCAAGATTGTGCGCCTTTTCAGCAAAGCCGTGTAATCCGTCCGAGAAGTTGCCGTAGGGCGTCATATTGCGGGTTTCGCTATACAGCGCCGTCAGGTAGAGGTTATAGGCGTCATATTTCAGGCCGAAAGCGTAGGCTTCAGCCTTTTTGCCCTGATTACGCGCGACGTCCGGCGAACGCTGAGACAGAGTGCGGTTGCTGCTGCTAACTGCAGCACCGGCGGACACGCCGTTACCCAAATCGTAGGTAACGGACAGACCATAGCCATCGCCATTGGCCTCCTGGAGGCCGCGGCCGGTGGTGTCACCCGCCTTGCTGTCGTTTTTGCCCTGGTATTGCAGCGCGAAATTCAGGCCATCCACCATTCCGAAGAAATTGGTATTGCGATAGGTGAGCACACCGTTGGCGCGGCCGGATAGAAAATTATCGGTAACGGTGGTATCACCGCCGAATTCCGGCATCACATCGGTCCAGGCGCCGACGTCATACAGCACGCCGTAGTTCCGGCCGTAATCAATGCTGCCCGCGTCGGCGAACTTAATACCGACGAAACCCAGGCGGGTAAAGGTGCTTTTCGCGCCTTCGCTTTCGGTGGGGCGCAGCCCGACTTCATGCTCCCCGGTACCGAAACCGATAAGCCCGTCGCTAAGATGGGTTTCCCCACGGAAGCCATAACGGATGAAAGAACGATTGCCGTTTTTATCATCATCGCCGGACATATAACGCATGCCATTGAGTTTGCCGTACAGATCCAGTTTATTGCCGTCTTTATTATAAACTTCGGCGGCCCCGGCACTGCCGGCCATCACTATAGCCGAAACTAGTACAGACAGATACTGTAGTTTCATGTTGATACCCTCTATATTTATTATATTTTGCCACTAATAATTTGATATCCGCAGAGGCTCAAATAAAAACGAGCATTCAACAGATCTTGATGTCATTGATAGATCGGATATTGAACTGACCGCAGAATCATACTCGATGGATTTTGACCTTTCAAGCCATATGAACGGCAACAAATAACCGATATACATCATAATGATAAAAATAATAAATAGTAAAAGCGCCTTATTAGTCGGATAATAAATAGTGGAAGTAAAAATAAAATCAATTTAAAAACATGACCTTAAAAAATAAATCTTTATAGACTCTAGGTGATGGTCGCAATAAAATTAGCGATGACCAATATAAGCAAACCGCTTCCCCTGATGACATTCGTCGTTATTTTTTAGCGAGAGTGTGAGAGAGATCGATAATAATACACCGAGCATCAACAATCTTTGCATGTAAAAGTGAAGTGAATGGAACTATATTTAAAATAAATAGTTCACAATAAAATAAATATAGTCACTATTCCATAATCCCGCCCCGCGGCCGCCCTTTCCGGCCAATGTCTTTCCTTCCGGCGTTCTGTTGCGACCCTCCCGGCGCATTATCGCGCGACGCGCGTGAGGTGAGGTGAGGTGAGGTGAGGTGAGGNGANNTNAG
>NZ_JBLKSS010000084.1:14655-16218 GCF_047607725.1 Sodalis sp. (in: enterobacteria)
CGTAAATTGTCTGACCGCCATCCATCGTTTGCCGGCGTACAGCGTGCTACTGTGCGCCTGTGCATACCGAACCCCGAACCCGAACGGGGCCTGCCGGGGCAAGGTAAGACGATGATGCAAGACGAAAGGGACAAAGAACAGCTATGGCAACGACTGCAGCAATCAGCCTTTCGGTGCCGTTTCGCCTTAAACCCGCGCGATAACGACTACCTGCGCGCCAAGGGCATGGCGGTCGTGTTGAGCCACGTACGAGATTTCATCGCCAGCCGGCGCTGCCGGCCAAAGACGGTAAGCAAACGCCGTGGCGGGGTCATCCGGTGTTTGTCGCTCAGCACGCCACCGCGACCTGTTGCCGCGGCTGTCTGGAGAAATGGTACGGCATACCGCGTGGCGTGGCGCTTACCGAGGCGCCGCAGGCCTTTATCGTGGCGATGATCGCGCTATGGCTGGAACGCCGCGGCGGCGCGTCATAAGCGCGAGCCGCCGCGGTAGGATCTGCGACGGCAAGCGCCATGCCGACCGCAACGGCATTGATGGCGGCCCGCGCCCGTTCCCCTGCGGCGGAACGCCCACGCTACGGCGGCCGAAAGGCGGATTGATGCCGTCGCAGGGAGTAGCAAAAACACGATTGCGGCCCGTATCGGCCGCGTTTATAACCAGGACTCATACTCGCGGCCTATTATTATGACCATTGCCCTCCCCCCGAACTTCGCGCCACCTATCCGGTGCGTGTCGCCACCCGCGTGGTGTTCTTTATCGCCGGTTTCGCCATGTCCGCCTGGGCGCCGCTGGTGCCCTTCGCCAAAGCACGGCTGGCGATTAACGATGCCTCCCTCCGCCTGCAGCTGCTCTGTCTGGGTATCGGCTCGCTGCTGGCGATACCGATGGCGGCGCCCTGGGCGCACCGGCTGGGCTGCAAACGGCCGATCATCGCGGCGGTCTGCGTGCTGGGCGTGACGCTGCCGATGCTGGCATGGCTGGAAAGTGCGCCGCTGCTGGCGCTGCTGCTGTTCGGCGCCGGTTTGGGCACGCTGGATATCACGATGAACATTCAAGCGGTGGCGGTGGAGAAAGCCAGCGGCCGCGCCATGATATCCGGCTTTCACGGTTTTTTCAGCATCGGCGGCATTGCCGGTGCCGGTCTGGTCAGCGCGCTCCTGGCCTGCGGACTAACGCCGCTTGCGAGCGTGCTGGGGGTCGTGGCGGCATTAGTCATTCTGCTGGCAATGGCCGCCGGTCAACTATTAACCGTGGCGGGCGACAACCCAAGCGCGCCGCGTGACCCATTAAAGGACAATCCGAGCCGGGCCCGTTATTCAAATTAAAAAAATCGCGTTAACCTCGACTGCGCTGCTGCGCGGTTTTCTGGTGTTTATCCTCTTATTACTGCTATCGCTGTTGGTCCTGGGTTATCAGGTTTTCAGGTAAGCGCCCCGTGGAGGACGTCTTGAATTATTGGTGGGTTTGTTGTATAGCCCGGTAAGAATATGTTCCACTACGATGCCTAGTGAACCCGCATCCTATAAGGGACGGCTGTCAGATCATGGATAATCCGGCGATGAT
>NZ_JBLKSS010000085.1:0-15647 GCF_047607725.1 Sodalis sp. (in: enterobacteria)
CACGTCTGTCTTATAGACTGTAAAAGTAAGTGCGCTAATTAAATTTTGTATTTTCTCTGGGTAGTGAAAAGTACTCATAGCACCACCTAATAGGAAAGCGACGAGTAATCCAAAATAGTAGATGGGTATAATTCGTACAGAGCGATTTATCAGGAATCGTCACGAAGATATGAAACCCTGCTGATAGTGGTGTGTCGTATAAACCATGATAAACCCACTAATTACAAAGAATATATCAATGCAAATTATTCTCCAGCCAAATAGCGCATCTCATATGCTAGAGCCACTTATATCATTTCCACGAAGGTAAAAACGGTAGTGAAATAAAAGTACCAACATCGCCGCGACACCACGCAGCGCTTGGAGAGAGTCTAACTTTTTATCCATACAATTGTCGTATCTTCAACTCAAAGACATCATAGTAGCTTAATCCTAAGTAGGAGACATCTTTGATAGATTTATAGCCATCTCTTATTAGAGTGTATATTCATTTCATCATGATTTACGAAAAAAGCGTGATTATGTTCGTATATCATGTCCAGTCAGGGTGTTTCTTTAGCCTGTGTTAAAAAAGTGACATGAGTACAGTAGTTAGTATCAAATAAGTTTCTTTTGTGTTTTTTTTTGAGCGTATCAAAAATTTTGCCTTTCAGTATCAAATGATTTGCCGCGCAATACGCGGCAACAGTTTTCAAGGCTTTACCGCCGAGGGCGAACGGGTGTTGGTTTGGGCACGGGAGATTGTTTCGGTCTATCAGGGGCTTAAACTGGAAGTCGAGTCCCTCAAACAGGGCGTAGGCGGCACGTTGCGCATCGGTATCGTGCCGCAATGCGGCGTATCGCTGGCGCAGTTGCTGCAGCAAGCGCAGGCGCATTATCCGGATTTACGCTACCAGGTAGCGGTGCTCAGCGCCGACCAATTGCTGGAGGCGTTGACCAATCATAGCGTCGATCTCGGCATAGGCTTTTTTGAACTGGCGCTACTGGCAGAGCTGAAATTCCAGACGGCGCCCATAGTGGATCGCGGGGTAGAACTGGTTTTTAACCCGGCGCTCTTCCCGGCACTGCCGCTGCCGCTAAGCTTGGCGCAGGTGGCCGAGCTGCCGCTATGTCTGGCCGAGCCGAGCCACTATTTCCGTCGTTATTTAGATGAAAACTTCCGCGCCACGGGGCTCCAGCCGCGGCTTATCCTGGAGAGCGCCTCGACTTTCCAACTGCTGCAAGGGGTGTTTACCGGTCTGGGCTGCGGCATTGTGCCGTGCGGCCATCTTTTGCCGGCCATGACGCCGGCATTAACCACTATCCCGATTGCCATGCCGACAATGAAGCGGCAGACGGCGATGGCTATCGCCGCCCCCGGGCGGGCGATCCCGCTGGCGCAAGTGGTATTCGATTTCGGGCGCGCCTGGCTGGCGCAGCACGGCGTGGACGGTGTGGCGCCCTGGCCTGAATGAAGCCGCGACAAGGGGGTAAGGCGCGCTGATGCCCATCGTCATCAGGGCGCGGTGAGCAAAAATCGGCCTGGCGTAATGGTAGGCAGGGCGCTGTCGCTGGCGAGACGTGACGGGGGCAGCGTGTTATCGCCGTGGTGGCGTAACAGTAGGTGTAGAGTGATAGCAGGCACGGCGTCACAGCACAAAGGGCGTGACTGCGGTAAACGGGGCGGGAGAGGTGAGCGGTGAGCGCTTGACATGCGCTCGTGATCTGTCGGGCGAGGAAAGGGGGCCGAACGTCCGGCCCCCGAGGCGATTAATCCAGGTCGAGCTCGTTCATGGCGGCGATATTAAAGCCGCCATCCACGTGCACCACCTCACCGGTGATACCCGCCGACAGATCGGAGCACAGGAAAGCGGCGGTATTGCCGACGTCCTCAATGGTCACCACGCGGCGGATTGGCGTCACCGACTCGCAGTGGGACAACATCTTTTTAAAATTCTTGATGCCGGACGCGGCCAGCGTGCGGATAGGGCCCGCGGAAATGGCGTTCACCCGGACACCTTGCGGCCCCATGGCGTTGGCCATATAACAGGTATTGGCCTCCAGGGAGGCTTTGGCCAGGCCCATGACGTTATAGTTGGGGATGGCGCGTTCCGCGCCCAGGTAGGTCAGCGTCACCAGGGCGGCGTTGGGATTAAGCATTGGCCGGCAGGCTTTCGCCATGGCGACGAAGCTGTAGGCGCTGATATCGTGCGCGATGGCGAAACCTTCACGGGTCACGGCGTTCACATAGTCGCCGTCCAATTGGTCGCCGGGGGCATAAGCGATGGCATGCACGAAACCGTCAAACGTCGGCCAGACATCGGCCAGACGGGTGAACAGCGCTTCTATGCTGGCATCTTCCGCCACGTCGCACGGCAGCACGATGCTGGAATTGAAATCGGCGGCAAACCCTTCCACCCGTGATTTCAATTTGTCATTCTGGTAAGTGAAAGCCAGCTCCGCACCCTCACGGTGCATAGCCTGAGCGATACCGTATGCAATTGAACGGTTGCTGGCAACGCCAGTCACCAGAATGCGCTTACCGGTAAGAAAACTCATAGCATTAATCCTTGTGATCATTATTTCATGCGATCGTGTGCCCCACGGTCAATCCGTGCAGCAACGCTCGTCGTTGATAAACCCGGCGAAGTGTAGCATGAATCTTTCGCCGGCGTGTAGATCTGCGCCCCTTGCGCCGGGTGACGCTGAGGGCGAGGCGCTCGCGCGCAATAGGGACTACGCCCTTAAGGCGTGGCGCCATCGCGCCGCCAGGCATCGGCGGTCAGGGCTTCGCCGAAGTGGCTGGCGATAAGCCGGCGGGTCAAATCGTGCAGCGGCGCCGCCAGGACATCGGCGGTGCTGCCGCGTTCCACCACTACGCCGTTTTGCATCACGATTATCTGATCGCTCACGTGCTTCATCATGCCCAAATGTTGGGTCACGTAAATAAACGAGATGCCTTTTTTCGCCTGTAGCTCGAGCATGAGATTGATGATTTGTGAGCACACCGACATATCCAGCGACGCCAGCGCTTCGTCCGCCACGATAACCTTGGGCTGCAAAATCAGCGCGCGCGCCAAACCGACGCGCTGTTTCTGCCCAGGCGCCAGCATGCGCGGATAGTAATAAGCGTGATCCGGCCGCAGGCCGACCTGGCGCAGCGTGGTGTCAATGGCCCGTTCACGTTCGCCGCCGGTCAGCGTGGTGTTCAGCCGCAGCGGCACGTCCAGCAGCTGGCCGACACGCTGGCGCGGGTTGAGGGCGTTGCTGGCATCCTGGAAAATCATGCGGATGCGCTGGCTACGGTAGCGGTAATCGCCAAAATGCAGCGGGTGATCGTCTATCAAGATCTCGCCGGCGCTGGGCTCGACGCTGCCGGCCAGCATTTTCGCCAGCGTCGATTTACCCGACCCGTTTTCACCAATAATGGCCAGCGTCTGGCCTTCGCGTAAAGTGAAGCTGACGTTTTGCACCGCCGTCACCTGATAGCGGCGAAATAGGCCCGTACGGTAGCGGAACGTTTTGCTCAGGTTGCGGGCTTCAAGCAGAGTTTCCATGCCTATTGCTCCTCCAGATTGAGGGGATAGTGGCAGGCGAAAAAGTGGTTTTTAACCGGCAGCAGCTGCGGCGCCTGGATGCAGGTCTTCTGCGCATAAGGGCAGCGCGGCCCCAGGCGGCAGCCGATAGGCAGATGCTCCAGCGACGGGATACCGCCGGGCAGGGTATTTAACCGGCTTTTGGACGGCATCGAGCGGCCGAAGTCGGGAATGGCGCGGATTAACGCCTGAGTGTAGGGGTGGTGTGGTGTGGCGATTAAATCCTCGCTTTGGGCACTTTCCACCGTTTGGCCGCAATACAGCACGTTGATGCGGTTGCACCACTTGCTCATCATCTGCAGGTCATGGCTTATCAGCAAAATGGTGGTGCTGTTATTTTGATTAAGGCGCGCCAGCAGGCGGAAAATTTGCGCCTGGGTGGTCGGCTCCATTGCGTTGGTGGGTTCGTCGGCAATCAACAGCCGCGGTTGATTGGCCAGGGTGATGGCGATCATCACCTTTTGACACTCGCCCTCGGTCAGCTCGTAGGGGTAGGCGTGCATAATCTCTTTGTGGGCTTTGAAGCCCACCCGGTGTAGCAGTTCGATGGCGCGCCGCTTGCGCCAGCCGAATCGTTGCCACCATTGGCCTTTATAGGTCCAGCCGGGGATGGACTGGATTATCTGCCGGCCGATGCGCTCCGACGGGTCGAGACAGGATTGCGGCTCCTGAAATATCATCGACACATTATGGCCCACCACCTTGCGCCGCTGGCGCGGGGTCAGCGCGAGCAGGTCGACATCGTCGAAACGGAAGCGATCGGCGGTTACCCGCCAGTTATCGCGGGTCACGCCGCAAATGGCTTTGGCGATAAGGCTCTTGCCCGAGCCGGATTCCCCCACCAGACCGCGGACTTCCCCTTCGCTCAGTGTGATACTCACGCGATCCACCGCCTTCACCGGCCCCTCGGGTGTCATGAACTCGATGGTGAGATTGTGAATATCCAATAACGGCATTACTCCACCTCCGCCACCATGGCGCGGCGCACGCCTTCACCAAAAATATTGACGATCAGCACGCTTAGCATGATCGCACAGCCCGGCAGCATCACCGCCCAGGGCGCGACATACACCAGTTCCAATTGATCGTCCATCATCGCGCCCCATTCCGGCGACGGCATCTGCGTGCCCAGATTGAGGAACCCGAGCGCGGCAATATCCAAGACGGCCATGGACAGGGCGCGGGTGAACTCCGACACCAGCTGACTGGCGATGTTCGGCAGCACCGCATAGCGCAGAATATGCGGCATCGACGCGCCATCCATCCGCACCGCCAAGATATAGTCCTTTTCCAGTTCGCTATGTACCGAAGTATAGACGGTGCGCACAATGCGTGGCAGCAGCGCCAGCCAGACCGCCAACATGGCATGTTCCAAACGGGGGCCGAGAAACGCCACCACCACAATGGCCAACAGCAGCGAGGGGATGGACAGCACGGTATCCAGCACGTGATTTAGCGCCGCCGAACGCAAACCGCGGGTGATGCCGGCCAGCACGCCGAGCGCCAGCCCGACCAGCGCCGCCGCCATGGTCACCACCAGCGCCGAGCCGAAGGTGGGCGCGGTACCGGCCAGTAGTCGGCTCAGCACATCGCGGCCCAAGTCATCAGTGCCGAGGAAAAAAGAGACGTCCCCGTAGCGCGACCACGAAGGGGGAAGCAGTTGATAGCCCAAAAACTGCTGATCCAGCGGGTAGGGCGCAAACAGCGTGCCGAACAGGCACAATAGGATCAGCAGGGCAAAACCGTAGAGACCCAGCATCGACATGGCGTCATGATAAAAGGTGCGCCATATCTGTGCCAGCGGGCCGGGCATGCGTTTTTCGCGATAAACATTATCTGAGGGCATACCACTCCTTATGGCGCAGCGGGTTTGCCAGCGCGCCGACCACATCCGCCAGCACGTTAACGGAAATGACCAGAGTTCCCACCACCATCACGCCAGCGGAAATGGCGGCATAGTCCTGTTGTCGGATGGCGTTGATAAGCCAGCGACCCAGGCCCGGCCAGCTAAAGACCACCTCGGTTATCATTGCCAGGGTCAACATCGTGGAAAATTGCAGCCCCAGTTTGGGAATAATCGGCGGCAGCGCATTATGCAATAGGTGTCGGCGTACGATGGTCCAGCGCGACAACCCGCGAGTCGCGGCGGCGCGGATATAATTGCGGCCGATGACCTCAACGGTGCTGATGCGCATCAGCCGCACCACTTCGGTGGTCGGCGCCACCGCCAGCACGGCGATGGGCAATACCATATGCTTGAGCGCGCTGATGATCATTTCACTGCGGTAAGGGGAGTCCGACAGCCAGGCATCCAGCAGCGCGAAGCCGGTAATGCGCTGCACGGGATACAACAGATCGAAGCGGCCGGTGACCGGAAACCAGCCCAGATGCAGGGAAAAATAGAGCGTCAGCAGTAGTGCCAGCCAGAACACCGGCATCGACAGACCGAGCAGGGTGAAAATGCTGATACTGATATCCTGCCATTTACCGTGCGCCACGCCGGCGATAATGCCTAAGGGGATGCCGATCAGCAGCACCAGCAAAAAGGCCAGCAGGCATAGCTCCATCGTCGCGGGAAACACCTCGGCCAACTGCAGGCCGATCGACAGGCCGTTGATGCTGGAGACGCCAAAATTGCCGTGGATCAGGCTCCAGAAATAATAGCGATAGGCGTCAACGAGCGCCGCGCCGCCCAAGGGTGCGCCAGGGGTATAGTAGTTCAGGCAAAAGCCAACCAGGGTCAACAGAAACAGAGTGACCAACAGAAACACTAGCCGGTGCAGGGTAAAGATTATCATGGCGTCTGTTCCTGTCGTTCATCGCGGTACACGCCGGCGAAGGAGGCGTTGCCGAACGGACTGAGCACCAAACCGCGGATGCCGTAGCGATAGGCCTGCAGACGCAACGACGAGGCGAGCGGCAGCACCGGCAACGCCCTGTGCAGCAGCGCGTCGAACGCCGGATCGCACCAGCGCGCATAGTTGGTTTGCGAACCGATGGCGGCGCAGCTCAACAGCGGACGGAAAAAACTGTCTGGATCGTTACTGTCGGTGGACCAGCCCGAGAGCGTCATATCGTGATTCACCGCGGTCAGACGCGCCTCCTGAAAACGCCCCTCTACCGGGATAATGGTCAAGCGTATCCCCACCTGCGCCTGGATCAATTCAGCCGTTTTCAACGGGCTGGGATTATAGGATTGCGACGCGGTGGGCACCAGCAGATTAAGCCGTAATGACGGTTTGCCTAGCTCGCGCAGAATAGCGCGCGCCTTGGCGGGATTATATTCCGTGACCCGTGCATCATTATCATAGGCCCAGGAGGCGCGCGGCAGCAGCGACGCCGCGGTTTCGGCGATACCGTAATAGATGGATTGCATCAGCCGCGGATTGTTGATCGCCAGCGCGATGGCGTGCCGCAGCCGGACATCGTTCAGCGGCGGCTTGCGCGTATTGAAGGCCAGGTAAGCGATATTCATCCCGGGGCGCAGCGTCAGCCGCAGGCGAGGATCGTCGCGCAGAATGGATAACTGGCTGGCGGCGGGATAGGCCAAAACATCGCATTCGCCGGTCAAAAGCCGCGATAAACGCCAGATCCCGCCCGAGCTTAAATCGATCACCACCTGCGCCATACGCGGCTTTCCGCGCCAATAATTTTCATGGCGGGTGAGACGGATAAATTGCCCGGAGTGGTATTCATTGAGCATAAACGGCCCGGTACCGACCGGTAGGCGATCCAACTGCTCCTGATGGCCGCTGGCCGTAAGCCTGTCGGCATATTCCGCCGGCAGCACCGGCGCATAGTGGGTCGCCAGATGCCATAAAAATGAGGTGTCGGGGCTTTCTAAACGGAACTCCACAGTGTCGTTGTCGATACGTTTTACGCTCTGCACCGTTTGCGGGAACTGCAAACTGTCGAAATAGGGGTAATCACCGCCGTTGACGGCGTGCCAGGGGTGATGGACGTCGAACATACGCGCGAAGCTGAACACCACATCGTCGGCGTTGAGCGTGCGGGTTGGGGTAAACCAGGCGGTGTGCTGGAAGGCGATATTTTTGCGCAAATGAAAACGATAGGTCGCGCCGTTATCCAGGACTTCCCAGCGCTGCGCCAGTTCGGGGATAAGCCGATAGGTATAGGGATCCACCGCCAGCAGCCAATCGTAAAGCTGCGCGGATAAGGTATTAACGGTGACGCCGCTACTGGCCATTTGCGGGTTAAAGGTATTGACCACGCCGCTGACGCAATAGACAAAGCCGCTCTGGCGAATAGGCGGCAGCGGCGTGGGCGCGGCGTTCGACCGGGGATTCGCCGGCGCGGCATCAGGACCGGTGCCGGTAGCCACGACATCAGGCTCGGACGCGGCGTCGGCAGGCGTAGCGCCGGCGCCGCGCTGTGCAGCGTTGGGGGTGAGCGCGGCGGAAACGCCGCCTCCGGTGACTTTGTCACCGTTGCCCTCCATCCCGGCGGCGCCGGCCTCACGGGCCGTCCCGGCCGTTAGCAGCAGGGCGGCAACGGGCGTCAAACTGTAATCAGATTGTGTCGACATAAACCATTTTATTTCTGCCAGTAATGACTTGAGTTTACCTTACTCTGGCCGACCTCCCAATGCCGATGCACAGAAAGGTGCGCGTTTCTCCACCGACAGGCTTCCATTCCCCCCGATATCCGCTGCCTGCCTCTTTTTTGCTGGTCAAACTAGCGGCGGTAGCCCTGCGCCGAACGGTAAATTCCTGTTTACGGGTAAATTTTACGAAAGATCTTTCTTACATTAGATAATAATGTGTATCATTAGATAATAATAATAATAGTTATCATTTGAGTGTGGTTATTGTTAATTCCCTGCGCAAGTCAATGTGGGCACCCCGATATCGCCGCTGAAAAAGAGGGAGCCGCAAATAAGAGAGTGTAATTCATCTGTGTACTGTCACCGGCAGGGTTCGCCCGCGCCGTCACATCACGCTTTAACAATAATAAATGTCAGACAATTGGAGATTGCTTAATGACTATGTACCACAGGGGAATTCAGATAGCGCGTCTGAATAAAATCTTACTCACCGGTATTATGGGTGGTACCGCGTTTGGCGCCTTCGCCGCCAATACCGCGGCGACGGTGCCCGCCGTAACGGCACAGCCGACGGTGGCCAGCGAGACGGAAAATAAAGACGATCAAATCCGGGTGGTCGCCAGCAAAATAAAAAAAGAGGCCGGAACCAAAACCACGCTGAGCGCCAGCGATCTGCAAAAAGAGGGCGGCAATGACTTGGGCACGATTATGCGCTATCAGTCGCTGGTGAGCGCCACCGGCGCCGCCACGGGAACCGGCACCGGCAAAAGCGGTTTTGACCGCGGGGGATATACCGGCTATAACATTCGCGGCCTGGAGGCTAACCGCGTCTCTATCGATGTGGACGGCGTGGAACTGCCCAACGCCACCGGTAGAAGCTATGTCAGCCGTGCGGGGTCGGGCACGTTCGGGATTGGCCGCGATTATATCGACCCCTATATGTACGGCGGGGTCGGCATCGATTCCGGCGTAACCGACGTCACGCGCGCCAATCAGGCCATCGGCGGCGCGGTTTCGTTCCGTCCCAAGAGCCCGGATGATTACCTGTCCCCGACAAAATCCAGCTATTTCGGCTATCAAAGCGACTATGACTCGGCCAATCGCGGCTGGCATAACGGCATCACCGCCGGCGGCGCTGCGTGGCCTGATTGCCATCAGCCGCCGGGACGGCCAGGAAACCGGCAATAACAGCGACAGTGTGAAGGTGGCGCCGGCTAATTGGCACTCAAACGCCTTTTTAGCCTCCGGCAGCTGGCAGGTAAATGATAACCATCTGCTTACCGGCACCGTCGATTATTCTCACAAAACCAATCACACCCATTACGCCGCCTGGAACTCAGCCGGCAGCGCCATTATTGGCGCCAATCAGCAAACCAGCCAGACCCGACGCTGGAGCGCCACCCTGGATGATTTATGGCACCCGGATGTCGCGTGGGTGGATACCATCGACACCAAAGTCTTTTACCAAAATACCGAAGCCCACGATTGGACCTATGGACCTTCCACCATCGGCACCAGCCTTGTGACGACTTATTCCAATTACGATAGCAAAAGCTTTGGCATAACCAGCAATATGGAAAAAGAGTGGGGCATCCATGACATTCGCTGGGGTATCGATGCTCGGCGGTCCGATACCGAGCGGCCATTCAGCCAGGATCCCAGTCAAAGTTCGTTTAATTACATCATGCAGCCGGAAGCCAACAGTACCAGCGAGAATCTTGGCGCTTTCCTGCAAGATACAATGACCTGGGATCTGGCGGGACATGATTTTGCCGTGGTGCCGGGGGTTCGCGTAGCCTATCAACGCACCAAACCGAAAGATCTGTCCAACCTGGCCAATAGCACCCTGACCACGGACGAACTGGACACGCTCTATGGTTCGTTTAGCGATACGCAAGTCTTGCCGTCTTTAAGTTTTCTGTATGACATCACGCCGCGGCTGACCACCTATGTCCAGTACAAGCGCGGCGCGCAATTCCCCAATGCTAGCCAGATGTACGGTTCATGGAACCTCAGCTCCAGCTATGCGGGCAGCAGCCAGTATGCCTTGATTGGTAATACCAGCCTGGATACGGAAACCAGTAATAATTTTGAATGGGGCTTGAAAGGCGAAGCGGTAGAAGGGATAACGTTCAGCACGGCGGCGTTTTACAATACCTATAAAAACTTCATCGACTATACGTGTTATAGCCGGTCCGCCAATCCGGAGAAATTCACCAATATTCCCAGCAATATAGATATTGCTTATCAGGCGGAGAACCGCGACAAGGCCTATATCTACGGTGGCGAAGTTAGCGCGCGGTTCAACTTCGGCACCTGGTATCCGGATGTTGACGGCCTGCGCGCCCGCCTGGCGTTTGGTATGGCGGAAGGGGCGGCCAAATCCCATTATATGGGCGACAAGTACGTTGATTTGGACAGCGTGGCGCCGATGCGTTTGGTGGCCGGGGTGTCTTATGACGATCCTGGCGAGCTGTACGGTGCCGTGCTGACGGCGACTTTCAATAAAGGGAAACGGGCCAGCGCCACCAATCGCCAGAGTTATAATAATTCCGGCAGCGCGATTACCGATTCCACGCCGGAATATATGCGCGGGCCGGGCTATGTCCTGGTGGATTTGACGGACTATTACCGCATCACGAAAAACGTCAAGGTGAGCGGCGGGTTATACAATATTACCGATCGGAAATATTGGGATTACCTGAGCAGCCGCAATATTGAAACCAGCACCAATCAGGACCTCAGCGACCAGGCGCTGGCAACGCAACCGGGCAGGACGTTCCAGTTAGGGCTTAACGTGGACTTCTGATGCGCCGGGCGCCGGCATGACGGCTTTTCGCCCGTCAGATGGGCGAAAGTAGCCCTATCGGCGCCCGAACGGCCGTTATTCAGGCAGCAAAAACCCCTCCCGGGCCCCCGTAGCTCAGACGTCGAGCCTAGACAGTTCAATGCTGGCGTCCGATGGGGTTGTGTCCGGGGGGCATATCTCTCCTCGTTGGCCTCCGTACGCTCGGGACCGGGCGTCAAAATCATCGATGTAGGTGTGTGAACGCTTTGTATCGGGGTGGCAGAGAGGTCTACGCTCCTTTTTTGCCCTGTCCGAGGCCTCCGTGCGTCCGCACGCCACGCGCTTTCCCCCGACGTTGTTTCATGTCCGTCGCGCGTCGCCGCCCTCGCATGGGCGTTTCACGCGGGGCGTGAAAGGAAATGGCACGGTGATGGCAGCAACTGTAGCAAGGGAAGGGAACGGTGACGAAAAGCAATAAAACTAGCCGGGTCGCGCTCGCGGCGCTAAGGGAGAGCGACAGGATGCGCCCGGGAAAGACACACCGCGGTTGCGGCGAAACGCTAGGCGCAGGCCGTCAGGCGCTGCGCGAACTAGACGGCCAGGTGTGAAAGTTGCCACCGAAACGGCGCTTCATTTAAGGGCACGCTTGTTGTAACGACGTCACACCTGACCTTCGTCCCGCTTGCCGTTGGCGTTAAGCGGCGCCGGCGTGTGCGCCATCACCGCCGAGCTCGGCAATTTGCTCTCACCAGTGGCGCTGCTCGCTCTCGCCCTCGGTGCGCTGGCCATTAAATTGGGCAATTTGGGTCCCGTCGGCGGCAAAAAGTTCCAGACTGGTCACCATGCCGTCACAGGTGGGTTTACGCGTGACCCAGCTCTCTACGATAGCGTCTTCCCGCAGATGGAGGGTAAACGTCGGGTTAAAGATATTCAGCCACTCTTCCATCGGCGCTTGTTTTTGCACCGGGCCGGTAAAGACCTGTATGCAACTGCGATTGCCGACAAAAATCATGATCTCATTACCGGCCGCCTCAAGCCGCGGTAACAAATCACGCAAGGCATTATTTTTGTAAGCGCCCCGTGGAGGACGTCTTGAATTATTGGTGGGTTTGTTGCATGGCCCGGTAAGAATATGTTCCACTACGATGCCTAGTGAACCCGCATCCTATAAGGGACGGCTGTCAGATCATGGATAATCCGGCGATGATAGTGTCCACTTAAATTTTAATGGACACTATCACAAACTTCAGAACCACTAATTTCATATCACTCAAACCGAGATGGAAATAAAAGTTATTAAAATCAATGCAATGTGAAAATGCAATGAGCATAAGCGTGTAACGTAGGTTTACTGTCTCATACAACAAACCCACCAATAATTCAAGACGTCCTCCACGGGGCGCTTACCTTTTTTACAGACTATCAGCCCCGAGGCGTGGGGCAGAGTGCTGGTAAACAGCGGGGCGAGCGGGTGTTTGAGATGGATAATGCCCTCATAAGTGCCGGTGACCTCGACATGGTCCAGCGCCTCCCAATCGGAAGCATAAATCGCCGCCAACTCTTTATTGAGAAAACGTTCGTAGGAATATTTCACGTCTTCGGCGGTCATTTCGCCAAAACCGCCAGTCCACATGATGCCGGGACGCAGCGCGAAGCGGATGGTGAGCGGGTCGACCTGCTCCAGCGATTGTGCGGCATCCAGCTGCCAGCCCCATTCGGTACCCGGCTTGTATTGGCACAGCCCGGAATAGATAGCGAACATCACCATTTCGTCATACCAGCCGCTGCGGTTGGCGGGGTCCAGATTGGTAATGTCCAGGTCATTTTGTACCCGCAGCACCTTATTTTGGCTATCGGCGGCGAAGACCCTTCGCTGGCCGCCCACCACCAGCGAGCCGGATACGCCGGCGGCGAGCACCGCCAGCGTTTTAATCAACTCACGTCTGTTCATCGACAGGCCTTTCATGCATGTGTCTCCTTGAAGATAATGGCGCCGGACCGGGCGGGGGAAAGTGCCGCGCGGTGAAGAGGAAAATGACAGGCAACATGCTGCCCGCCGGCCAACGGCCGCAACAAGGGCACGTCGACGCGACAGCGCGCTTGCGCCTGCGGGCAACGGGTATGAAATTCACAACCGGCGGGACGATGGGAAAGCGTCGGGATCTCGCCCACCAGCACCCCCTTTCCCGACTCGCCACCGCTGCCTTTGGCGCTGAGCAGCGCGGCGGTATAAGGATGCGCCGGCGCCCGGAAGAGGGCGGCGGTCGGCCCGCTTTCGACAATGCGTCCGAGATACATGATGGCGATGTCGTCGGTAACATGGCGAGTGATAGCCAGGTTGTGGGTAATGATTAAATAGCTCATCCCCAGTTCACGCTGCAGGGCGGTGAGCAAGTTCAGCAGCTCGCCCTGTACCGACAAATCCAGACCGGTGGTTGGTTCGTCGGCGATAATCAGCTTCGGCCTGAGCGCCACCGCCACGCGCCTCGCCTGCCCTCCCGACAATTGATGCGGGTAGCGATCGATAAATGCCGCCGGCAGCCCGACCATGGACAATAAACGCCCCGCCGCCTCGCGACGGTTAATTTCGCGTCCGTTGACGCTAAAAGGCTCGGTCACCAGCTTTTCCACGCACATGCGCGGATCGAGCGCCGCCATCGGATCTTGGAAGATCAGGCCGGTATCCCGTCGGATCCCGCGCCAGGACCAGTCGCTGGCGTCCCGCGGCTGGCGGCCGTTAACCTGTACCGTGCCGCCGCTAATCGGCGTCAGGCCAATCACCGCCCGGCCAAGGGTCGTCTTGCCGCTACCGCTTTCACCGATAAGGCCCAACGTTTTCCCCGGCGCCACATGCAGGCTGACGCCGGCCAGGATATCCACATAGCGCACGGCGCCCGGTTTGAGCCGGCTCAGGAGGTTACCGGTGCGGTAGCGCACCACCAGATCTTTAATCTCAAGCATGCGGACCCACCTTATGGCAACGTACCGTCCAGTCGCCTTGTCCGAGGATGGTCAGGGCCGGCGTCACACCGAGACAGGGCCCGAAAGCCGAGGCGCAGCGTGGCTGGAATGGACACCCGACCAGCTCGGCACCGGGCGGCGGGACCGTGCCGACGATAAACGGTAACTCGCGGCTGACGCCGGGAATGCGCGCCGGATCGCAGGCCAGCAGCGCCTGGGTATAGGGATGCGACGGCGCGGCGAAAATGCTGTCTATCGGTCCCGCCTCGACAATTTCGCCGGCGTACATCACCGCCACCTTGTCGCACAACGCGCTGACCAGATGCAGATCGTGGGTGACGAAAATAATCACGCCGTCCACCAGCTTCCGACTGGCCTTGAGGATCTCTACCCCCCGCATTTCCGTCGTGGCGTTCAGCGCGGTGGTCGGTTCATCGGCTATCAGCAGTTCCGGTTCGGTCAGTAACACCGCGGCGATAGCGATACGCTGGCGGATGCCGCCGCTCAGCTCATGGGGATATTGATGCAGCCGGCCGCCGGGGTCGGATATCCCCACGCGCTCCAGCATGTGACGGGCGCGCTGGCGTTTTTCCGCGCGCGTACCGGCTTTATGAAAAGCGACAAGCTGTTTACCGATCGTCACCACCGGATTGAGCGCGGTAAACGGATCTTGCGAGACGGTGGCGATACCGTTACCGCGCAGTTTGCGCCGATCTTCCTTGGACAACGTCAGCAGATCGACCCCGCGATAGCGCAATTCACCGCTGGCCTGGGCATTGGGCGGCGGCAGGGTCAACATGGCACTAACCAGGGTGGATTTTCCGGAACCGCTTTCGCCCACCAGCCCAAGCACTTCACCTTTATTAAGCGACAGGCTGATGTTGCGTACCGCCTGCAGCGGCCCGCGGGGATATCCATCGCCACCATGACCAGTAGCGTGCCGGTCAAATTGGGAATCAGATGCCGAACGACGACGCTGACCGGCGACACGCCCATGGCCCGGGCCGCGACAATATACTCCATGCGCTTGAGTACCCGCGTTTGGCTGCGCACCACCCGGGAATAGCCCGGCACCATGAAGGTAATAATGATAAGAATAATGGTGGCAAGACTGGAGCCGGCCAGCGTCACCACCGCCAGGGCGAACAAAATCATCGGAATCGACATCAGCGAATCACACAACAGCATCAACAGCGTGTCGAGCTGGCGCGGCCCGTAGCCGGCCACCAGCCCGAGCAGCGATCCCAGCAGCAGTGCCCCGCCCGTGCCGGCAAAAGCGACCATCATCGCGATACGCGTACCGTAAATCAGCCGCGACAAAATATCGCGACCCAGCTGATCATTACCCAGCCAATAATCCATGCTTGGTCCTTTAAGCCGCAGGACCGCCTTGATTGCGATGGGATTATGCGGCGCCAGCCAGGGCGCAAATAACGCGCACAGCAATAACGCGACGACGCAAATCAAGGCGAAGCGGCCGATCCCGGTCGACCAGACCTGCCGCAACATCCGATAGAGACCCATGCGCGGCGGCGTGGCGGCGTTCTGTGCCGGGGAGCCGGCGACACCGGCGTTGACAGTTCTATCATCACAGCTCCTGGCGTACGCGCGGATCGAGGGTAAGCGTACGCCCAGCGCCGTCTGTTAATTCCCCATCAAGTTATTGAAGATGATGTCCATTATTTTTTTAATGGGCGCAATTCATGAAACAAACCCCACCAAAACCCTCAAGACGTCGTCCAAATTTCCCGCTGGACTT
>NZ_JBLKSS010000086.1:0-15456 GCF_047607725.1 Sodalis sp. (in: enterobacteria)
ATCGACTGGAACTTAAAGGCGAATCACTACGCAAAGAGCAAGGAGTAGCCAGCACAGGAAAAATAGACTAAAACCGAGTCAGAAGATGAGCGAACACGTGATCGAATATCACTGGAATGGGTGATCGGAAAATATCGGAATAATTGATCGGATGTCGCCGGAACAGATGATCGGATACGTCGGAATCTGCACGGGGGCTGTCGATAAGCGCGGCTACCGTTTAGGGCATGCCCACGGCGAATAGAAACATGCCCCGGCCTCCGGTCGACGGTGTTTCCCCCTTACGCAACAGCCCGCCGGAGGGCGGGCTGTTGCCGTTATACGCCGGCCTTGGCTTGCGCCAAGCCGCCGGCGCTGGCTGGGGCAGAGCGCCTTTTATAAATTTGCTGCTAGGCTTACTGATAGTGCTTTAAACAGTAAGGTTTTATAAAAATAGAAGGAGCCTATCGTGGCCTATGAGCAAATAATGTCGTTATCCTCCCTGGCGCAGATGACCCCCAGCAAAATAACCGTCGGAGAGACCGATATACTGGTTATCCGCCGCGGTGAAGACGTCTACGCCCTGGAAGCCACCTGCCCGCATTCCGGCGCGCCGCTGGAAAAGGGTGCGCTGTGTGAAGACAAGCTGGTATGCCCGTGACATAAATCGGTGTTCGCCATCACCGAAAGCCGCCCGGGCTCTCTGCTGGAACCGCTCTCACTGCGGGCACTGAAACGCTTCCCGGTGAAGGTGGAGCAAGATGCCGTCTGGATCGATCCGCAACCGCTTGACGAGGCCACACCGCTGCGGGCGGCGGATAAACAGCCTACCTATGTGGTATTGGGCACCGGCGCCGGCGGTAGCGCGGCGATAAAAGCGCGGCGTGAGAACGGTTTTACCGGCAGGCTGGTGATGGTGGAACGAGAAAAACAGGCCCCCTATGATCGTACCGCACTATCGAAATTTGTGCCGCAGGGCTATATGGATATCAACGACGTGCCTTCCCTGTTGCCTGAATCCTACTATCAGCAACAACAGATAGAGCGCATCAATGGCAATGTGGAAAAACTGGACAGCAAACGCCATCGTCTACGGCTGGAAGGCGGTAAGACCCTTTCCTATGAGCGTTTGCTGTTAGCCACCGGCGCCACGCCGCAGCGGCCGGACCTGCCTGGCAAAGCGCTACGTGGCGTGCAGGTATTACTCAGTTGGGAACAGACGGCGACGCGATTCTTCCACGATCTGCCGCTCAATGATGACGGCAGCCTGACCGTTGACCGGACGATGAAGGTGTCCGAAGACATATATGCCATCGGCGACATCGCGACTTTCCCGCTGGACGGCAATCCTACCCGCATTGAACACTGGCGCGTGGCCCAGCAGCACGGGCGTGTCGCCGCCGGTGCGATGATGGATAAGCCGCAACCCTATGATGCCGTCCCCTTTTTTTGGACTCAGCATTACGGCGGCCGCTATGAATATCTGGGCCATGCCGCCAAATGGGAGCAGCAGGAAATTATCGGCTCGCCGGATGAGGACAACTTCGTCTCCCTGTATGGCCTAAAAGGTAATCTGGTGGCGGTCGTGGCGGCCGGCCGGATGCGCACGACCGGCGTGCTGTTGATTAAAATGGGCAAAAAAATCAGTTTTGCCGAGGCGCAGCGCATCGTCGCCGACACCCGCGAAGCGAAAAGCTGACCGCGCGCCGGCGGCGTCGCGGCAATACCCGCGGCCTTCGCGGCGCCGATTCCCTTTACGGTAGCGCAAAATTTTGCCGGCAAACATGTGCGTCGCCAGAGGTCGATGATATGATGCGCTGCCGGCACGCAACGGGGCGGCGACTCTCCGCCTCATCCTGCTCCGGCCCAGGGACGATGAACGTTCTCGTCCGCTATTTCAGGTAAGGAAAAGGACAGACAGGCAATGACACAGCCCCTATTTATGGTTGGTGCGCGCGGATGCGGCAAAACCACGGTGGGTCAGGCATTAGCGCGGGTATTGGGATATGCATTTACCGATACCGACGAGAAGTTGTGGCGGTCTACCGGCAAGACTGTGGCAGAGATCGTCGCTGAAGAAGGCTGGGCGGGCTTTCGGGCAAGGGAGAGCGAAATCCTGACAAGCGTTACGCAAGGGCAAACCGTGGTGGCTACGGGCGGCGGTATTATTTTATCGGCGGCTAACCGACGTTTCATGCGCGCGCGCGGCACCGTCGTGTATCTACACGTGTCGGCGCAGGAGCTTGCGCGCCGTCTACAGGCGTACCCCGAGGAGGAGCAGCGGCCCAGTTTGACGGGGAAACCAATGATTGAAGAAATCGCCGAAGTGCTCACCGCACGTGAAAAACTCTATCAAGAAGCGGCACACCACATACTGGACGCCAGTCAGGCGCCGGACGATGTGGTCTATGCCATTTTACAACAGCTGTATCCCAGCGCGACGTGTTGGCTATACTTACCTTACGTGAGCACAACTATAAGGAAGTAACTATGGCAAGCAAACCTCCCTATCCGCACCAAGCGCATATCGTCAAAAAAGAGAAGGGGCCGGCCGGCAAGACCAAAACCGTTTATGAGTTGCGTGCCGACCATCCCCATCCCAATACCCTTATCAGTGAACACGACACTGAGCAAGAAGCGCTGGATTCTAAAGAGCGCTATGAGGATGAAAGCAAAAGCTGATCTTCCGGCGGCAGGATTCCCGCGCCCTGGCGCCCCTACGCACTTTCCACCGCCGCGAATAACGAATTGTCACATCGGCGTAAACGGCGTAAAAAAAATTCATGTTTAATCTGCCCCCGTCATGGCCCAACAGGGTGAAGTAGCTGAGGATGAAGCGTATTTCTCCCGCGCAGGCCGTTATCGTTAGAATCAACACGATAGTGTTTAAGCTTATAATAAATAGCGATAAACCGATGTTTATGCGGCGGCCGGCGCATCGAGGGCGAGGCGCGCGAACCGGTGAAATATTGTCTTGACGCCGACGCACTGGCGATGAATGATAAAAACTCCGACATCAGTTCACCTGCAAAAAAATAACATTATGTCGACATTGGAAAACGCCGCTGCGGTGTTAACGTTGTTCGTCCAGCCGGGCACGGAGACGCTGCCGGAAAGTCTGTCCTTCAGCGACATGGCCCGCCGTCTACCCTTGCCAAAAAGTACGCTTTCCCGGCTGCTTATCGCAATGGAATCGCAGGGACTGCTCGCGCGGGATCCCCACAACCGTCATTACAGGGTCGGCCACTTGCTGCGCTCATTGAACCCGCCTGAGCCGCAGAGCGTGCCGGCTACGCTTGCTGAGCGGGCGGCGCAGGCGCTACATCAGCTCAGCGCACGCTATCGCTGCACCGGTTATTTATGCATGCTGCATCGGGATCAAGTACGTATTGTTGACCGATTTCAAAGCAGCGCCGCCGCGCCGGCGGTCTATGCAGTGTGCAGCCATTTGCCCGCCATGAACACGGCGGCCGGCAGAGTGTTGTTGGCCTGTTTTTCCGAGCGGGAAGTCATAGCGCGTTTGATGCCGCGCCAGGGCAGGCTAGGGGGATTCAATCAGCCCGGCATTGTCCGCTTGCTGCAGCGATTGTCATTGATGCGCGGGCAGGGCTGGGACTTTAATCGCAATGAAACCCGCCCTGGTTACAGCGCGCTCGCGACGGCGTTGGCGGACAGCGAGCGGAGTGAACAGATAGGCTTATGCCTGTCTTTCGTGAACGCTGGCGATAAAGGCGCCTTCCCGACCGATAAGTTGGCGGGGTTGCAGTCCGCTACGCGGATAATTGCCCAACGAATCTATCAATGATTCGGCGGCGCGGAATTTGTTTGTCCCGGCCGGGGTTTTTGCAGAAAAGGGCGTGACGCCCGCCGAGTCGCCTTTTACACTGGTATGACATTAATCGATAGGAAAAGACCGATGCTGAAGGTGAATGACTATTTTGCAGGGAAAGTGAAGTCCATTGGATTCGATGCCGCCAGCACGGGCCGTGCCTGCGTTGGCGTTATGGAGGCGGGGGAGTACACCTTTACCACCGGCCAACCGGAAGAAATAACGGTCGTTAGCGGCGTGCTAAAGACGCTGCTGCCCGGCGCGAACGACTGGCAAGTTTTTATGCCGGGGGAGTCGTTCTACGTGCCGGCACATAGCGAATTCTGCCTGCAGCTGGCGGAAACCAGCAGCTATTTATGCAGGTATCTCAGCCACTCGCGCTGAACGGCTTGGCGCAAGGCCTGCACCGTCCCGTCCATTGTTGATGCCGCTGCACCGGGGGACGACAATCTTTGCTCTAATCCCGCCACGTTCGCGCCAAACCTGTGGCATCGCGTACCCTGACGATGGGCGCGAGCCCGGCGGCAGGGCCGCATTGCCGCCTCTGGGCTGCCGCGCCGTTTCGTCCTGAGGGCAATCGGCTAGGGCCATCGCCGCGCCGACTCGTCCTAGGGATAACCGGCGGGCGGTACAACCGTGATTTTTCCCCTGTGGCCGCGTCGGTTAGCCCTGACGCTGCGCCTCGCCTCCCAGCCCCGCAATCAGCTCAGTGATTAAGGCCGCCAGTTCACCGGTCATAAGCGTAAAATCGGCGTCGAAACGGGCGGCGAAATCGTCGCGATCGATATTATCATTCTGCTCGCGTAGCGTATCGGCGAATTTTAACCGTTTAACCGTGCCGTCATCGCCCAACACAAACTGCACTCGCTCCCGCCAATCCAGCGCCAGCTTGGTCACCAGTTTGCCTGCCTCGATATGTACCGCGATTTCGTTGCTGGACAAATCCTGCTTTTTACAGCGAACGATGCCGCCTTCTTCCAGCAGCGCTTTCAGCTCAGCCTCATCTTGAATGGCGAAGCCGGCGGCGGGATCGCCGCTGCGTACCCATTCGGTCAGAGTCATTTCAATCGGTTTTTCCATGGTCAGCGGCACTACCGGCAACGAGCCGATAGATTTTCGCAGCAGCGCCAGGCAATCTTCCGCTTTTTTGGCGCTGCCGGCGTCGACCAGCACCAAATTGTTGACCAGATCCAGCCACAATAACGTTTGACCAAAACCGCTGAAGGCGCGAGGCATCAACGTGTGCAGCACTTCGTCCTTGAGCGCGTCCTTTTCGGTTTTACGCAGTTTCCGGCTTTGTTCATTTTCCAGTTTGTCGATTTTGCCCTGCAGCTCCTGCTTTATCACCGAGGACGGTAGAATTTTTTCTTCTTTACGCAGGCACAGCAGGACATGACCCGGTATCGCATGGGTCAGCACGTCGCTTTTGGCTCCCATGGGCGGAACCCAGCCGGATTTCGCCATATCCTGACTGCCGCAGGGGGTGAAGGCGAAGGCGGACAATTGCTGTTCGATTTGCTCCACCGACAGCTCGATCGGCCGGTTCAAACGGTAAATCATGACATTCTTGAACCACAACATAATAGATATCCCTGACCTGACGCACCTCAACCGGCGCGATTTGCCAACAAACGCAGCGCTCATGATAACGAATTGCAGACGCTTCCCCTAGGAAAAAGCGTACTGAGTTGTCCGTATTTGACGTTAGAGCGTGATGTGTAACGGGTGAGGCAGGCACCGCATACGCGCAACCTTCTTTGCCAAACGTGCGCTCGGCATGCCGAAAAAGTGTCCTGGAGAGGGGGTAGGGGAGAGGCGCTTGCCGAATGGCTGCGCCGAAGGTGATTGAGCCCGTTTACCGGCGTCAAAAATGCCTGATGATTTTATGATTATTAATTTAAGTTTATTAAAATGCCGTATTAATGACGTAACCCATGCGCCAAGCGATAGAAAAAAATTAGAATAATTATTCTAGAATTAATGATTTTAAAAATACAGTATTTTTGTATTACCGTAAACATAGACTAACTTAATGGCGTAGCATCATTCTACTTCGCAAAAAATAAAAGAGTTAGTTTATGGAAACTCGGGATGTGGCTATCTGCGCCAACCGGGTGTCATGAGGATCACTTTTCAGTGGCGTTCTTACGGCATTCTCTATTTCACTCTTATTAGCGCTGCTCGGTAGCGCGCTGGGATTTAGCATGGTCGATCCCTGGGCGCAGCGGCCGGCCGGCGGTATCGGCACCACCATGACCCTATGGACGGCGGCTGCGCTGCTCCTCAGCCTGCTGGCTGGCGGTTTTGTCGCCGGCCGGCTAGCGATGATGGCCGGCGTGACGCATGGCTTCCTGACCTGGGCGCTATCGCTGCTGTTGGCGGTCATCATTAGTGGCTTCATTATTCAGTGGCGCATTGCGCTTGGCGGGGAATATGCTCGGCACAGCGGGCAGCGCCGCCGGAAATATTGTCACGACGGTGGGAAATAATAGCGATGAATTGGCGGGGGTATTAAATAATGGTTTGGGGAAATTAACCCTGGACGATTCTCTGCCCACCGATGCATCGCCAAAAAATATTACCGATGCGCTGCAAAACAACGAAATTGAAGCGCTGCATCCCGACTATCTCCAGCGCCAGCTTAAAGAAATACGCGCGGAAGTCAGCCAGGCGGTCGCCGAGGCGATGCGCGCCCCTGAGCGTAGCGAGCAGATTATGGCAGGGCTGGCTGAGCGGTTGAAGCAGCGCACTGATGCTGTGGCCGACGAGATATCAAGCGCGACGACGTGCATCAGGCGCTGGCCAATGGTAATCGTACCCTGACGCCGGAGGCGTTGAATCAGGCTACCGATAAGGTGATGCGTGATAAACAGCAGGCGGCAGAAACGATAAAATACCGAATCGATACGCTGCAGCAGAACGTCAGCCACGCGCGGGAAGATTTGCAGCGCTGGCGCGAGGAAATGAAACAGCGCGCCGATAAGGCCGCTGCCACCAGCGCCAAGTCCGCGCTTTGGCTATTCATTACCCTATTGCTGGGGGCGATAGTCAGCGCCGGCGGCGGCTGGTGGGGGGTGAGAAACGGCGAGCGCTATCAAGTTCGCTAACCATGCCACCGTTGCGCGCGTGGGGTGACGGGCGCCACAAAGCCGGGCTGAAACGTTGCCCCACGGCGGGAATAGCTCAACTTTTTCCGTCGAATATCCTATGCTGATCCCCAAATAGTGCGCCGTGCTGCTTCCTGTCGCTTATCGCGGGGGCCGCGGCGCCGGTAGATAACCGGAGCGGGGGCTGGCAACGTGCGGATCGGCATTGATTTGGGGGGTACGAAAATCGAGGTAATAGCGCTGGATGACGAGGGTCAGGCGATATTACGCAAACGGGTCGCGACGCCGCGCGATGATTATCCGGGGACAGTGGAGACGATCGCGGCGCTGGTCGAGTGGGTAGAACAGGAGACAGGCCAACGCGGCAGCGTCGGCGTCGGTATTCCCGGCACCCTGTCGCCTTATACCGGTAAAGTGAAAAATGCCAATTCGGTATGGCTTAACGGTCAGCGCCTGGATCAGGATCTGCAGACCCGGCTGCAACGGCCGGTGCGGATGGCCAACGACGCCAATTGCATGGCGGTGTCGGAGGCAACGGATGGTGCCGGGATTGGCATGAATACCATATTTGCGGTGATTATCGGTACCGGTATCGCTCTGAATGGGAAAGTGCACAGCGGCGGCAATGGCGTGGCGGGAGAGTGGGGGCATAACCCGCTGCCCTGGATGGATGAGGATGAATGGCGCATTAAGAAAAAGGTTCCCTGCTACTGCGGAAAATCCGGCTGTACCGAAACCTTCATCTCCGGCACCGGATTTATGCAGGATTACGAGAGGCTCAGCGGGCAACCACGCAGCGGGGCGGATATCGTCCATCTCGCCGCAGAAGGCGATAAATGGGCTGAGCGGGCGCTGGGTAATTATGAGCGACGGCTGGCCAAGGCGCTTGCACAGGTGATCAATTTTCTCGATCCGGATGTTGTCGTGTTGGCGGGTGGGATGAGCAATGTCGACAGACTGTACGATTCGCTACCGACCTTAATAACGCCTTGGGTATTCGACAACGAATGCCAGACGCCGATTCGTAAGGCGGTTCATGGCGACTCCAGCGGTGTGCGCGGCGCGGCTTTGGCCGCAGGAAAAGGGGCGCTGAACCACGACCGATGCCAGCGCCACCCACGCGGCGGCAGGTCGGACCTGTATAGCGCACGGGCGGGGCGTCAACGGCGGGTGGGGTGCAGTTGCCGTGGGCAAAGGTTGCCAACTGCGTCAATAACGGGCTTGTTGGCGTTGCCGTGGGTAGTGCTGGCAGGGCTGGCCGGCCGCATCAATGGTGGGTTAGGTGTAGTAGCCGCCCGCGGCACTCAATCGTCCGCATCTTTGACCGGCGCGTTGTCCGCCACCGCAAATTGTCGCGCAAGACGGCTGATGCCCAATTCATTAATTTTACTGACTTTTATCTGCACTGGAATACGCTCCTTCATCGCTTCCACGTGGCTTATCACGCCGATCATTTTACCGCTGGCGTTCAGGGTATCCAGCGCGTCCAGGGCAATATCCAGCGTCTGGGCGTCAAGGGTGCCGAATCCCTCGTCAAGGAACAGCGAGTCAATGCCCGTCTTATGACTGACCAAATCCGATAACGCCAGCGCCAGTGCCAGACTGACCAGAAAACTCTCCCCGCCTGACAGCGTACGGATATCACGTATGGCGTCCGCCTGCCAGGTGTCCACTACTTCCAGCTCCAGCTCTTCGTGCGTTTTGCGTTGCAGCTGATAACGGCCGTGCAGGCGCGCCAACTGCTGGTTAGCCAGATAAATAAGATGTTCTAACGTTAATCCCTGAGCGAATTTACGAAATTTATCCCCCTCCTTCGACCCGATGAGCTCATTGAGATAGGCCCAATCCTGACAACGGTCGCGGCTCTCTTCTATCTGCCGCAGCAGCAGATGCTGTTCCCGCTGCCGCTGTTGATGGCTGCTCAACTGCTGCTGTATTTCCCCCTGTCTGCGGGCAAGCTGGCGCAGCTGGTCATCCAACTCGGCCAGGCGCTCCGCCACCGCGGCGGCGTCATCCTCGGGCGACAGGGCGGACGGACGGGCAGCCTCCACCTGCCCCAGCGCCTCGGCGGCCTGCTGCTGGCGGGCATCTGCACGCTGCTGCTGCGCGTTGAGCCGGTCGCGACGTTCGCGCAGCGCCGCACGCTCGCCTGTGGGCAGCAGCGCGGCATCCAGAGCCGCGCTATCGGCAAACGAAGAGGCGCGCAACGCCTGTTGCAGCTGGTTTGTGCTTGACAGTGCCTGCTGAACCAGCGTCTGCCGCTGGCGCGCCAGCGCGCTGAGGCTGCCCGCCAGTTCATGCAGCTGACGCTGCGCTGCTTGTAGCTCCTGGCCGGCCTGAAGCTGCGCCTGCCGCAGCCGTTCACCGGTGCGGCGCAGGCGCGCGCCGGACTCGACGGTCGAGACATCGCCGGCCAGTTCAGCGTCGGTGACCGTTAGCGCTTGCGTCAGCGCCTCCTGGTGCTGCGTGAGGTCGGCAACGGTCTGCACCAGCGCGTCGACGCTGCCGTTCAGCGAGGTGATTTGGCTGGTCAGCCGCTGCGCCAGTTGAGTGTCTTCCCGTTCATAAGCCGCCAGCGCGTCTGCGGCCGCCTGCAGGGCCTCGGGCGTTAGCGTCGCCAGCTCGGGAAGTTGCACGTTTTCGTCAGGCGTAATCGTCAGTTGCTCAGCCGCCTGCCGCCAGCGTTTCCTCGCCCTGCTGGCACTGCGTAACCAGCAGGTGCAAACGGGTATCCCCCTCGATCTTCGCCACGGCGCATCTCTCCACTTCGGTCTGCTGCTGCTGCAACTGCTGCTCGGTGCGCCCGGGGGGGCAACGTCTGATAGGCGTTTATCGCTGGATGCTGGGTGGCGCCGCACAGCGGGCAAGGTTCACTTGCGCGCAGAGTACGGCGCTCATCCTCCAAGCCGGACAATGCGCCGTTCCAGCTCCAGCGCCGTTTGCTCCTGGCTTAACGTAAACCGCGTTTGCAGGCGTTGGGCCTGCGGCGCCTCCTCCTGTCGGAGCCTATCCACCAGCCCCGTGAGCGGCAGCAGCAGGGTGGTCAGCAGCAGGTAATGGGGCCGCTGCCGCCGTTTCCAGCGCGTCTCGAACGTGGCGCCGCTCTGCGCGTGGGCCCGTTCCTCCCGCCGCCGTTGCGCCTCGGCAAAGCTCAAGCTTAGCGCCTCCCGCTGTTGCGCCAGCAGCTGACTCTCCGTTAAGCGCTGCTGACCTTCCGTTTGTAAGGCGGCAAGCCGTAGCCGTTGCTGCGCCACGCGCTGTTCCAGGTCGCGGCAATGCGTTTGCACTTCGTCGCGGCGAGCGAACTGCTCACGCCACAACGGGAGCTGCTCACCCCACAGGCGGCATGGCGGTCCAGCCAGTCGCTATTCGCCTGCGCCTGCTGACGTGCCTGGTCCAGCGCCTGCTGCTGTGTCGCCAGGGCCACGCTTTCCTGACGATGGCGCTGCTGCAGCGGCAGAAGCTGACGCCTAAGGTCCTCCTGTTGTTGCCGCAGCGTGGCGATCTGCTGATCCAGCGGGATAAGCTGTTCTTCTATTATTTACTGTTGCCGGCGCTGATCCTCCTCGTGCGCGGCCACTTGCTCATCGGCGTGGCGCAGCAGCGCTTGCACGAGCGGCTGCCGCCGCGGCGTCAGTTCGTCTTCAAGCGCCGCCTGCTGCTCATCGGTCAGCATTTCAATGGCGCCCGCGCGGGCTTCCCACTGCGCCAGCTCGCTGCGGACCGCTTTATTGCGCTCAAAAACATCGGCGGAGATGCGGCCATAGATATTGGTGCCCGTCAGCTCCTCCAGCAGCCCGGCGCGGCTTTTGGCGTCAGCATTCAAAAACGCGGCGAAATCGCCCTGCGCCAGCAAAATGGATTTGGTGAACCGGGCAAAATCCAGCCCCGTCAGTTCGGCTATCAGGCGTTTTTTATCGCTGATTTTACCCGCCAGAATCAGGCCGTCGCTGATACGGGCCAGCTCCACTTTCGCCCCCTGCAGATTACCGTCAGGTTGATTTTTCGCCCGACGCTGGCTCCAGAACGCTCGGTAGCCGACCCCTTTGACGGCGAATTCCACTTCGGCAAGCGCTTCCGCGGTATGGCGTGTCATCAGCTCCGGGCCGGGGTTGTCCTTAAGGCGCGGCGTCTGGTGATAAAGCACCAGACTGATGGCATCGAGCAGCGTGGTTTTCCCCGCGCCGGTCGGGCCGGTAATGGCGAACAGGGGGCGGCGGTAAAGTCGATTTTCCATTCGCCCTGCAGCGCATTCAGGTTTTTCAGGCTCAGCGTCAGAATTTTCATGCCTCCGCTCCCTCATGGCCATCGTGCACATCGCCGACCACCTGTTCAAACAGGCGCCGGATGCACTGGCAGCGTGGTTCATCCGGCGCGTCCTCCAGCGCCAGCCGCCGTTCAAACACCTCGCTCACGCTCAATTCGCTAAGCGTCTCCTGCTGTAACGGGTGGAGGCCGCTAGACCGCTGCTCGCGGCTGCGGCGCAGCAACACCACCTCTACCGGTAGCGGTTCCGCCAACACCTGGAGATGCTGCTGTATGTCGGTGAGATAGCCGTCGGCCACACCCTCAATGTCCAGCCACACCGGGCGTTCGCCGCGATAATCAGCATAGCAGCGCAGCTGCCGCTCTATCTCATCCACACGGCCTTTGATAAGCAGCATCGGCGGCGTTTCGGGCACCGTCAGCGGCGTTATCCGTGGCGGCAGGCCGTCTTGAAAGCTGACCAGATTGACCTGTTTCGGCTGGCCCGCTTCATCAAAGCTTAGCGGGATCGGCGAGCCGCAATAGCGGATGCAGTCATTGCCGCCGATAATCTGTGGCCGGTGGATATGGCCCAGGGCGATATAATCCGCGGGCGGGAACAGCCGCGCGGGAAAAGCATCGAGAGCGCCGATATAAATATCGCGCACCGAATCGGTGGTGCTGGCGCCAACCGTCGTGAGATGGCCGGTGGCGATAATAGGGACCGGGGAGGGGAGTGCGTCGCGCAACCGCTGTGCGCGTTGATACAACTGCTGATAGCGTTCAGCGATGTCGTCCAGCAACGCCTGCTGCTTTTCACCTCCCGATAGGCCGCCGCGGCTGACCAGCACGTCCCGCGGCCGCAGAAAGGGAACGGCGCACCGCACCCGGCGCGCCGTTGCGATCGTTTAGTACCCAAACTTGGTCCTCGCCGTTGCCGCCGGCCACTATGCGCGTATTCAGGCACGCCAGCAGCGCGTGGGATTCATTGAGCGTCGCGACCGCGTCATGATTGCCCGCCAGCGCCACCAGCCGACAGCCGGTCGGCTACAGCGACACGACGAAACGGTTGAATAATTCGCGGGCATAGCTGGGCGGTGTACCGGTATCGAAAACGTCGCCCGCTACAATCAAGGCGTCCACCTGGTGTTCGTCGACCTGACTGATCAGCCACGTCAGAAACGCCTGATGTTCCTCGGCGCGGTTTTTGGTGAAAAACGACTGACCCAGATGCCAATCTGAGGTGTGAATAATGCGCATGACGCTCCAGCGGCAAACAAATCGATGGGGCAGTATAAACCGTGACGCCGGCGCCTGTCGTCCGACGGGGGGGATTTTGCGGCGCCGGTTCCCGAAAAAGAGGGTTAAGCCGTCCCGTGTGGCGTCGCCGTTGCGACGTATTCTGCGCCGAGTAACCGCGCGCTTTGCTGTGTAACGCCCTCCGCCCGTTGCCGTGGCACTGTATGCTCCACCATCCCCTTTACGCTCGATTACCCAGAGGGAAACAAGATCCTGCGTAAGGCACTGACGGTGCGGCTGCTGCGCACTGATTATCAATATTCGCTACTTTTCAGCGCCTTATGGTATTTAGACGTCTTTTGTTGCCGCGGGGTGCCGGCGTCAGTTAACGATAAAATCTATTTCTTTTAAGATAAATGAGTTTTAATAAATATGTCACAAAAGTGACGCATAATGCCGGCACCTTAATCATGACGATTTATGGCGGAGAAACGATGGCGAGACGCATACTGGTGGTGGAAGACTAAGCGCCAATCCGGGAAATGTTGTGTTTTGTCCTGGAGCAAAACGGCTTTCAGGCCATCGAGGCGGAGGACTACCCTTCCGCGGTCAATCTGCTCGCGGAACCGTACCCTGACTTGGTGCTACTGGACTGGATGCTACCGGGCGGTTTCGGCATTCAATTCATCAAACAGATGAAACGCGAAGCGCTATCGAGGGAAATTCCTGTTGTGATGCTGACCGCGCGCGGGGCTTCCCCAAACCCTGACGCCGCGGCGATAGCGGCCATTCACTGTACGCTTGCGCACAGGCGATGACACCGCACAGAGGCGGACCATGAGTCAGACGGAAAGGATGCGATGCCCGCGGTCGGCGGACGCATGATGAGCCGGTGGCCGCGGTACAGGGCTGTCGTGAAGGAGATGCCGTTGCTTGAACCTATTACCTGGCGCAGATTGTTGCTGGAAGGGGTGATGTTTTGCCTGCCGGCACTGCTGTTGTCGTTGTTCATCGGCCACCTGGGCTGGCTATTGGCGCTGTCGCTGCTGGCGGCGCTGATGCGCAATTATTATTTTCAGCTGCGGCTGTCGCATTGGCTATGGCGCCACCCGGGGCGGGCGCCGCCGGCGGCGCGAGCTGGCGATGTTGTTCAAACGCTTTCGCAGCGGCGCCGACTCGCTGCCCGATGCGTTGGTGATGTTAACGGGTGACGGTCATATTTTCTGGTGCAACGGCCTGGGCCAACAATTGCTCAGTTTCCGCTGGCCGGAGGATAACGGGCAACCGATCCTCAATTTGTTGCGTTATCCGGAGTTTAATGATTATCTGCAGCGGCAAACGTTTCAGCGACTATGGGGTGGCAATCATTTCTGGACTCTCAAGGGGAACGATGGATTAGCCGGAAGCCCTTTATGCAGATTCCGACGTAGCCGATCAGCTATTCCGGCAATATCTGATCACTGATTCCGGTCGCCCGACCAGCGATTCTGATTTCACCCGATCACTGATTCGCATGACAACCGATCACGATTTCGCATGAAGCACGATCATCCTGTCAGACAGTGAGTGCCAATTGAAATCTGACCCGCCCGCCAACGTAACACTGACCCAGTCCGTCAGAAGAGGTATCACCATGATAGATGTGACGATCACCGTGCCCGATACCCTGCGTCAAGCCCTGGAACGGCTGGCGCAGTCCCTGAGCCCCCGTCAGCCGTTGATGTGCGCTCTCAGTGAAGAACTGTATGACGCGGTGATGGAGAATTTCGAGCAGGAAGGCCGCCCGCGCTGGCTGCCCATTGCGTGCGCCGGTAAAATCCTGCAGCAGTCGGGGCGGCTGGCCGCCTCCATTGACAGCGACGCCGATAACGACCAGGCCGTGGTCGGAACCAATGTGGTGTACGCACGTATTCACCAGCAGGGTGGCACCACCCGGCCCCATGTCATTCGCCCCCGCTATAAAAAGGCGTTGACCTTTAACGGTCGGGTGGTAAAAAACGTCAATCACCCCGGCTCGACGATACCGGCGCAGCCCTTTCTCAGTCTGACCGACGAGGATTATTAGGCCCTGGCGCACACCGTCAATGATTACCTCCAGCGTGCGCTGGACGAGTGACGCCCTAAAAAGGCCGTTGCGCGTTTTTTGATAGCCAGGCAGACGATGATGCGGTTGAAACCGCGTTAAGCGATTCTGGAGCGATTTAAACGGGTTTTAAACGGGGTATCGCCGCCCACGTCAGCGGTGTAGGCTGACGGCAGCCCGTTATTGCGATTTTCTCCCCCCACCATTACCCCCTACACCCCCGTCACGACGAGATACCCGAAGCGCACGTTAGGCTGTTTCCCATGAATGATGCTTCTGGGACCGCCACCGCGTGAAAAACACCGTCCGCCTTGCCACACTGACCGTGGCACTGGAGAGCGCCGGCACCCGTGTCCAGCTGTTTCCGGCCGGCACCTTTCGCTCGCAGGATACGCGTCCCACCGACGTGGCGTACTGGCGGCTGGACGCCCCCCAGGCCCAGCGTTTAATTGACGCCGCCCAGGTGCGTCAGACCCCGTACTGCTTTGACTATGAGCACCAGGCTATCCATACCAGGGAGAACGGCCAGCCGGCTCCGGCGGCGGGCTGGTATTCGCAGCTGGAATGGGTCGAAGGCCAGGGGCTGTTTGCGGTGGATGTCGAATGGACCGGGCGCGCCCGCACCATGATTGCCGCCGTGGAGTACCGCTTTGTCTCCCCGCTGTTTCGGTACGACAAGCAAGGCAATGTGACCTGTCTGTTGAATGCCGCGCTGACCAACGTGCCGGCGCTTGACGGTATGGAGGCGCTGCTGGCGGCGGCGTCACAACAACTCACGGGAGAAAACAACGTGGATGAACTGTTAGAACAACTGCGCTGGATGTTGAATCTGCCGCTGTCGGCCACGGCTGACGAGGTGACGGTTGAGCTAAAAAAACTCATCGACCGCCTGTCGGGAGGACAAGGTACGGCGGCGGTTCGCATCAATCTGCTGTCGCTGCTCAGCGAGAAGGATAACCAGATTGCCGCGCTGT
>NZ_JBLKSS010000087.1:0-15423 GCF_047607725.1 Sodalis sp. (in: enterobacteria)
CTGTGTAGTGGGGATTTTAGGTTGGACACCGAACTTGCCCTGACGGTAGAGCTGGCGCCAGTTGAACAGCAAATGGTCATTGATACCGTTATCCCGTGCCAGCTTGGCAATGGATACGCCGGGCTGGAGCGCCTGCTCAACCAGCTTAATGTTAAAGTCCCGCGGGAAATTGGGACGACGTCTTGAGGGTTTTGGTGGGGTTTGTTTCATGAATTGCGCCCATTAAAAAAATAATGGACATCATCTTTAATAACTTGATGGGGAATTAACAGACGGCGCTGGGCGTACGCTTACCTCAGCACCGCATCACAGCGCTTCAGACCCTCAATTGCCGCTATCCCTTTCACAATCTCGGTCAGGTGCGTCGCGGGCATCACGCAGCCGGTCCACTGACCATACTGGGTGTGGTTGGAAAACTGCACGGTATTGAGCGGCCACACATTAACGCCCATCCGGCGCATGGGAAACACCGCGGAGCTATGCCCGCATGACCGTAAACCACGTGGGACTGGATAGAGAGAACATTCTTCATCAAAAAATCGCCTTACACACCTTCGGCCCGCGGCCGTCACACAGAAGAAAGGGGCCCGAAGCCCCCTGCCGGAAATCCCGCTATTGCCAGTGGAGCAGACAGTAGTGTTTTTTACCCCGCAGCAGCAGGGTATAACGGCCATATAGCCTATCGGCGTCGTTAAACACATACTCCGGCGATGCCTGTTTTTCGCCGTTCACCGCCACCGCGTTGGAACTTATCATGGTACGGGCCTGGCCGCGCGACGGCACCAGTTCAGCCGCCACCAGCGTCTGCTGTAAATCCACACCGCGCTCAAGGCCGACCGTCGGCATGCCGTCCTGGGCCAATTGGGCGAAATCATCCTCGGTCAAGTCCGCCAGCGCGCCGGTGAACAGGCTAGCGGTAATACGCTTCGCCGCCGCCAATCCTTGCTTGCCGTGTACCATGCGGGTGACCTCTTCCGCCAGCACATACTGGGCGCGAGGGGCTTTGTCGCTGGCGTGATCCTCTTGTTCCAGCGCCTCGATAGCGGAAAGCGACAGGAAGGTGAAGAATTTCAAGAAGCGATACACATCGCTGTCGGCGGTATTGACCCAGAACTGATAGAACTTATAGGGGCTGGTCTTGCTGGGATCCAGCCACACCGCGCCGCCCACGGTTTTGCCGAATTTGGTGCCGTCCGCTTTGGTAATAAGCGGCACCGTCAGACCATACACCGTGTTCTGGTGCAGCCTGCGCGTCAAATCGATGCCGGAGGTGATGTTCCCCCACTGGTCGGAGCCGCCAATCTGCAGCGCCACGCCGTACTGCTTGTTCAGGCAGGCGAAATCGTAGCCCTGCAACAGATTATAGGAAAACTCGGTAAAGGAAATGCCGCTATCATCGCGGTTCAACCGCTGCTTTACCGCTTCTTTATTGATCATCTGATTGACGGAGAAATGCTTACCGATATCGCGCAGGAACGTCAACACGTTCATCGAGCCAAACCAGTCATAATTGTTGGCGGCGATGGCGCTATTATCGCCGCAGTCAAAATCGAGGAACGGCGATACCTGGCGTTTGATTTTTTCCACCCATTCCTGGACGGTTTCCGCGGTATTGAGCTTGCGCTCGGTCGCTTTGAAGCTGGGATCGCCGATAAGCCCGGTGGCGCCCCCCACCAGCGCCACCGGACGGTGACCGGCCAGTTGGAATCGTTTAAGGCACAGCAAGGGCACCAGATGTCCCAAATGCAAGCTGTCGGCGGTGGGATCAAAGCCGCAATACAACGCGATCGGCCCTGCCGCCAACCGCTCAGCCAGCGCCTTCTCGTCCGTGACCTGGGCAATCAGCCCCCGCTCCTGCAATTGTTGTATTAGGTTACTGCTTGCCATCAAATACTCCATTATCAAGAAAGAGAAAAAAAGGACACCGCTGCCCGCGCCGGTTTTATCCAGCCCACCAGAGCCTGTCCTTAAAAACGTTATCCTGGCGCCGGCGCCGCGAGCAGATCAGATCAGACGCCCGCCGCCTCGGTGACGGCGCCAACCGATCCGGCTATGGCGCCAGCCGATCAATGTACCAACCGCCCTCTTCACGCCGATAGAGAAACCTGTCGTGCAAGCGGTGTTCACCGCCCTGCCAGAATTCCATCGCATCAATAGTGACCCGATAACCGCCCCAGAAGCTGGGCAGCGGCACCTCGCCCTGGGCAAATTTCTGTTTTAGCTCCAGGAATTTACTTTCCAACACGCCGCGGGCGGAGATCCGGCTGGACTGCCGCGAGACCCAGGCTCCTATCTGGCTATCGCGCGGACGGCTGTGAAAGTACTTCATCACGTCGATGACCGAGAGCCGCTCCGCGCGGCCCAGCACCAGAACCTGCCGCTCCAGCGCGGGCCAGGGAAAGTGCAGGCTGATGCGGGGGTTATGCGCCAAATGCGTGGCTTTGCGGCTGCCGAGATTGGTGTAGAACACCATACCCTGACGATCAAAATGTTTGAGCAATACCAGCCGCTGGTACGGCTGGCCGTTCGTGTCCACGGTACCTACGCTCATGGCGGTGGCATCGGGAAGCTGCGCAGCGCAGGCTTGCTTGAGCCACTGCTCGAACAAATCCATAGGCTCCGCCGTTAAATCGGCGCGGCGCAGCCCGCCCCGGGTATATTCCCTGCGCAGGGCGGCAATATCGATTGAATGTTCAGTCATAATCTGCTGAAAAGGCGGCGATGAAAGCCGTTATTGTGCGCCGTGACGCTGAAAATCTCAATCATTTACCCGCCGCGCCCTGGATGACACAATCGCCAACGATGATTTTGTCTTGCCGCTCGATAAACGCCCGCTCGCCCTTCGACCAGAAGCTGTATTGGCCATCGCTATAGCGGGCGCCGGAAGCGGGGGCGACCTGCGGCAAGCTAAGCTGCTGGCCGTCAAGGATAAAGTTCACCCACTCGTGAACGTTATCCAACGTCACGGTCAGCGGCAGCGTGCCGCACTGATAATGTAAGGTTTCCGTTTGCGCGGATCGGCCGCCGGGATAGCTACAGGCCGAGGCGGCCAGCGCCAGGGAGAGGATCACCATCGGGTTTCGCATCATCTTGATCTCCTTTTTATGATTTAAACAGGACCGCCAGAGGGAGGTGAACGACCCGGCGCGCCCCGCTCTGGCCAGCATTATTTCTCTACCGCCGGGGCCATGACCGGATAGATTGCCCCCAGCAGCGTTTCCTCCCGCGCGCCTGTAACGGAGGGAAGATTGCCCGGCAACCCGGACAAGGTCCGAAACGCTAGCCAGGCGAAGGCAAGGGCTTCCATATCATCGCCGCTCACGCCGAATTTATCGGTAGAACTGACCTCAATACCCGGCAGCAGCGCCGACAGACGGTTCATGACGAGCGGATTGCGCACGCCGCCGCCGCACAACAGCACCTGCTGCGCGATGGTCCGCGCTGTCAGCTCCGCCAGTGTCGCCTACACATCCTGGGCAGGGATAGGGCCTAGACGCGCCCGATGGCGCTCCAACCAGCCGAGGTTGAAATACTCCCGGCCGGTACTTTTGGGCGCCGGGCGCAGAAAATACCCGTCCGCCAAAAGATGCTGCAACAACCCCTGATGAACTTGCCCGCTGCTCCCCCATCGGCCGTCCTGGTCATAAGGCGCTTTACGGTGTCGCCAGGTCCAGGCGTCTAGCAGCATATTGCCAGGTCCGGTGTCATAGCCGCGGATCGGCTGATCCGGCAGCAGCAACGACAGATTGGCGATACCGCCGATGTTCAACACCATGCGCCGTTCCTGGGGATGCGCCAGTAGCGCGTGATGAAACGCCGGCACCAGCGGCGCCCCTTGGCCGCCCAGCGCCATATCGCGACGGCGAAAATCACCCACGGTAGTGATACCGGTCATGCCGGCAATGCGGTTGTTATCCCTGATTTGCAGGGTACAGGGGGCGGCGCCTTCCGGCTCGTGCCAAACGGTTTGGCCGTGACAAGCGATAGCCGTCACCCCGGGCGGCGCCACGCCGGTCTGCCGCAATAAACTTAGCGCCGCCTCGGCGAACAAAATGCCAAGCCGGGTGTCCAACTGTCCGAACTGCGAAAGGGTTACCGCCTGGCCCTGGCACATCGCCAGGATCTGCTGTTTGATGGGCAACGGGATCGGATGGCAATAGCGGGCCTGCTGCGCCACGGTGTGCTCATCGATCGCTGCCAGCACCACATCGATACCGTCCAGGCTAGTGCCGGACATAATGCCTATATATCGGCCGGTTCTCATTTCACACCCTCTCCCTTGTGCGGGAATGTGACATATTAAGGGTAACTTACCCAGCTTTACGGCAGGAGGCCATGAAAATTCACGCAAAATGCCCCGTTTGTACTGATTAATGAATTATATAAAATGAACTTAGTGTTATAATAACTTAAACTAACTAACTAACTATATTAGTTCGCTTATTCGCAGTTTATCTTTTTTTCGATATAATTGTCTGTAGTCTCTGCGCGTTACAGGGCACTTCGATTCCCTACACCGGCGCATGAAGTTTTAACCGTTTATCCGCTTCTGTCCGGGGTTGCCTCGCAGAACGGCATATCAACTGGAGTTTTTTATGATGAAACGTTTGATCGTGGTGGCCCTGGCAGGTATGACGCTGGCGGGTTGCGCCAATAACAGCACGCTGTCCGGCGATGTTTATTCCGCCTCAGAGACCAAACAGGTTCAAAGAGTGACGTACGGTACCCTGGTCGGGGTACGGCCGGTGCAGATTCAGGGCGGTGAAGACTCCAATGTCATTGGCGCTATCGGCGGCGCGGTACTGGGCGGATTCTTGGGGAATACGATTGGGGGCGGCAGCGGCCGCAGCCTGGCCACCGCGGCGGGCGCCGTCGCCGGCGGCGTGGCCGGTTCAAGCGTCGAAGGCGCGGTAAACCGGACTCAGGGCGTGGAGCTTGAAGTGCGTAAAGATGACGGCAACACCATCATGGTGGTGCAGAAACAGGGCAACACCCGTTTCAGCGTGGGACAACGCGTGGCGCTGGCCAGCAACGGCCGTACCATCACCGTTTCACCGCGCTAATCCCCTGCTTGCGCTCAACAAAAAACCGGCCCTGGGGCCGGTTTTTTTGCTCAAGTCAGTGCCGTGGACGTAACGCATCAAGACTTGTTATATAGCTCCAGAATATTTTTTTCCAGTTTGGCAATCATATTGCTCAGCAACTGGATCTCCTCCTGGCTAATGCCATTGAGAATTCCATCTCGAGTGCTGTCGATAACATTGTTCACTTCTTTGATAATAGGGTCAGCAGATTCGGTCAGTTTGATCCGCTTCGCCCGGCGGTCATTGGCGCAGGTATGCCGAGTGATAAGCCCTTTTTCTTCGAGCTGATCCAGCGTCCGCACCAACGATGGCTGTTCGATGCCGATAGCCTTCGCCAGTTGAATCTGAGACTGCTCAGGCGGTAACTGGCAAATATTATGTAAAGTGATCCAATGCGTCTGTGTGAGTTCTAAAGGCTTTAAGCGGTGGTCAATTAAAGCGCGCCATACTCGAACAAGTCGCGCCAAATCTGATCCTAATGGCGATTCCAATTCTCTCTCCTTATAATTAAGCTGATTAAGCTTGCTCCCTGGATTCCCCTCCATCCTAATGGGTGGATGAGCAAATTACAAATATATATACCCATAACCTAAGCATTATGTAGAGATCGATGTAAGCGGCATATTCTTCCTTAATAAAAATTGGACGTCACACACACGCGCCGTTTGCGACGTACTTTCCCGATCGGGTCGGGAAACGCGGCGTTCTGCCCCCACTGATTCCCTTGTGGTTTAAACACGCTGGCAGACAGTAAGGGTCTCCCCGCAGAAGCCAGCGCAGCCGACTTTCACGCTGACGGGCCGGACGGTTTATTCATAACTGTAACACTATTATTGCCACATACGTAGTTTATTGTTAATTTAAGTTAAATGAAGATATAACAAATATCAATATCCCATGTATTCAGTAGCATATTGTAATTTAAATATATAAATAACTATTTAATACATTAGAAATTATTGTAGAGAAAAACCACAGCTTCATGGTTATTTTTTAACTAAATTATCACCAGAATCTGACGTTATTTCCCCTCCGTTAAATTGTTTTCTCCTTTCAGGAATACTCCTCCCGCTTGGCTATTGTCGCCCGATGACAAAGGATTATCCATACCGCGTCGGGCCGAAAGCCATTTATTATCTCTTCGCGTTAGATTTTATTTCGGATGGCGGTATTCGGTCATTATCCCCTTTTGCCGTACGGACATCGCCGGTGGCCGTTTTGCCGCTACCCGGCCCCATCGCCCCCGCCCCAGGCAGCATAGGCGACCAGGCGCTGCTGTCCGTCCAGCCCCCTCGTCGGGACAAACACGATGAGCTATGCTACACCCGATAGCCACGGCATACTTAACCGCGAGCTCAAGACCGCTTATCCAGACAAACACGTCGGCCCGGCGGGCTTGAGGCGCGGGTGCGCATATCGCTCGGGTCCGGCACCGCGCCGGTTAAAACAAGGAGGGTTGTTCCGGCGCGTCCTGCCGCGGTTCGTGCCCGGCGGCCGCGGCGCGGCGCAGCCGCAGGTAGCGCTGGTGGCAAAGCCGCAGCACCTCGCGTTTTTGACTGTCGCTCATCCCACCCCATTGAAAACGCTCGTCCCGGCTGCGCAGGCAGCCGCGGCAATAGCCGCGGGCATCCGACTGGCACACGCCGCAGCAGGGATTGGGCAGGCTAAAAAATTCAAGTTGTTCCGCCACACGTCCTCCTCTCACCTATAAATTGAAGACGGCATTGTCTTCGCTGGCAAGTTATTTTTTACCGAGCGGGCCGGTATTCTGTGCTAGTGGGCGGCATTGAACCGGTTTCACCCCGCAGGCTATACTGAAGCCTCTTCACTTAACACGGCCGCACCGACCGTGATGGCTCACGAGGACATTATGCGTTTATTACATACCATGCTGCGGGTAGGCGATTTACAACGCTCCATCGATTTTTACACCAAAACCCTTGAAATGCGACTATTGCGCACCAGCGAAAACCCGGAATACAAATACACGTTGGCGTTCGTTGGTTATACCGACGAAAGCGAAGGCGCGGTCATCGAGCTGACCTATAACTGGGGCGTGGAGAGTTACGATTTGGGCAGCACGTATGGCCATATCGCCTTGGGCGTGGACAATACGGCCCGCCGCCTGCGAACGCATTCGCCAGGACGGTGGCAAAGTGACCCGCGAAGCCGGGCCGGTGAAAGACGGTACTACCGTTATCGCTTTTATCGAAGATCCGGACGGTTATAAAATCGAACTGATTGAAAACAAACATGCCGGTCAAGGCGTCGGCAATTAAGCAGGGCCAGCGCTGCCGGGGCCCGCGGGTTCACGGCCTTTCTTCCCCGCCTCTCGGGCATAACTCGCCATGCAAGCCGAGCCAAAATTTGCCATAATGGCGGCTGAATTCGCTGAACATAAGAACAGGCATGGCTGAAATAGACGATCTGAACACCCTCCGCGCCCGCTTTCGCGGCTTTTATCCCGTTGTCATTGATGTGGAAACCGCGGGATTCAACGCCGGGACCGATGCCCTGCTGGAAATCGCCGCCGTCACCCTGAAAATGGATAACGACGGCTGGCTGCACTCCGACAACACCCTGCATTTCCATGTGGACCCCTTTCCCGGCGCGCTGCTACAGCCGGAAGCGCTGGCCTTTAACGGTATCGATCCGCACAACCCCCTGCGCGGCGCGGTGACCGAATATGAAGCATTCCATGAAATCTTTAAACTGGTACGTAAAGGAATCAAAGATCAGGACTGCAACCGCGCCATTATCGTCGCCCACAATGCTGCTTTTGATCACAGTTTTCTGATAGCCGCCGCCGGTCGAGCCGGTCTGAAACGCAACCCTTTCCATCCCTTCGCCACCTTTGATACGGCGGCGCTCAGCGGGCTGGTGCTCGGCCAGACCGTGCTGGCGAAAGCCTGTGGCGCCGCCGGTATCGCCTTTGACAGCGGTGAAGCGCATTCGGCGCTCTACGACACCGAACGTACCGCAACCCTGTTTTGTGAATTGGTCAATCGCTGGAAACGCCTGGGCGGCTGGCCGGTCGCGATACCCGCAACGGGTGACGCCGAAGATGAGGCTGTCGCCGCACAGGATCGTGCTAACCCCGCTATCGATTTGTAAACGCTGCCACGCAGAGGGCCGTCTGCGCGGCCAATGACAGGGCTATGGCGCTTGCAGGGCGCGCAGCCTGCCCGTCCACGAGAGGGACATGCGGATTGCGCGGCACCATGGCGCTGAAGATGTTGCCTAGCGGATGCGGCCGGGTATGCCCGGCCGCGATAACGCGCCGTCACCGCGCCCGGCACGATGAGACGCAAAAAAAAACCACCTCATATGCCTTGGGTGGTTTTTCGTGCTGCCGTGCCCGACAGGTCACCCGCCCGCGGCGCGTTAGCGCCGGACGGCATCGGGGCAGCGCTCTTTACTGCGCTTTATCCGCTTGTGAATTGTATTTTACCGCCGTTTCTTTGATAAGCGGCTGCAGTTCGCCGCGCTGGTACATTTCGCCGACGATGTCGCACCCGCCGATAAGCTCGCCGTCCACCCACAGTTGCGGGAAGGTTGGCCAGTTGGCGAATTTTGGCAGTTCAGCGCGAATATCCGGATTGGTCAGCACATCAACATAGGCAAAACGTTCGCCGCAGGCGGACAGCGCCTGTACCGCCTGGGCGGAAAAACCGCAGCCCGGTAATTTTGGCGAGCCTTTCATGTACAGAAGAATCGGATTCTCGGCGATCTGTTGCTGAATTTTTTCGATAGTCGTGGTCATTGTCTCGCTTCCTTAAGCCAGTGGCTGGCTTTTATTTATCATGCATCGGGTCTGACGTAATTCAGTATTCTAACGATTCCGGGGGGAACATTTAAATGCTTTTTTCGCGTTAGCCCCACCGGCGGGCTTTAGCCGCCCCGGCGCTTGGACAATGGGCGCGAAGGTCGGGTCTGCCCTTGCGGCGGCGCGGGTTTGCGACTAGGGCGTTTAATGTGCTGTAAAACCGTTGCTTTTTACGGCAGCCCGCGCGCAAAAATGCCGCATCACGCGTTTTATTCACGTTTATTCACAATCTGTAGGAAAATACGGATGCATTAGAACCGCAAATAGCTTAAATTCAGCTGAGTCGTCATTTTCCCCCGACCTTGGGCCACAGAGGATAGCGTTTATCATGCGTTTATGCTTTACGCTTTTTGTGCTGCTGTTTACACAGCTCTTTCTCAATTTCGCGCACGCCGCGCCGAATGCGGGAGTCAATGCCGATCAACGTAAATCGCAGGCCAGCGCGGCCAAAACCGATGATCGACGCAAGCGCAAGCCCGTTAAGCTGCAAAAAAAGACCCGCAGCACCAAGAGCGAGCATCTGGGTAATCCCAAGTTAAAATCCGACGTGGTTAAACCTCGCAAGGCCGTCGCCAACAAGACGCCCCACGCCGCCGCAGCGCCATCCACCGGCAAAACCGCCGCCGTGAAGGTGGGCAAAAGCCCCATCTCGCCTTCCACCGCCATCGTGAAAGTGCACGCCTGGCGCACAACCAGGCCGCCGGCAAAGGGCCGAAGAAAGCCTATGGCCGCCATCGCGGCGGCGCGCGAGCCCAGACCAAGGCCATTACGGCAGACGCTCAACCTTTGCGCATGAGCGAAAGCCACAAGGTCCGCTACCAGCACGCCAAATTAACGGCGATGGCGAAGCTGATGTCGCAGGTGGGTAAGCCCTATCGCTGGGGCGGTAAATCGCCGACCACCGGTTTTGATTGCAGCGGGTTGATTTACACGCCTACAAAGATTTAATTCGTGTGCCGCTACCACGCACCGCTAATGAAATGTACCATCTGCGGGATGCGGCGCCGGTGAAAAAGAACGAGCTGGAAAGCGGCGATCTGGTCTTTTTCCGCATCCGCGGCACGACGGATCATGTCGGAGTTTATCTGGGTAATGGCCGTTTCATTCAGTCGCCGCGCACCGGGCGTGACATCCGTATCAGCTACCTGAGCGAAGATTATTGGCAGGACCATTATGTTGGCGCCCGCCGCGTGATGACGCCCACCACCATTCGCTGAGGGGCTGCGCGCGACAGCCTCTCCCTCGTTGCTATCGCAGCGTCGGTCTTAAGGGGCCCTTTAACTCCCCCGCCAGCTCACCGTTCAGATCCGCGCGTCGTCCGTAGGCCGCAAAAAAAGGGCCTGGGGCCCTTTTTACAGTCTGGGTGATGTTCGGCGCGGCGCCAAACGCTATCAATTCAATACGGCGGTAAAGCTGAAGATGATGATGACCAACAGCGAGAAGGCGGTAGTCATTAACGACCAAGCAAAATCGCGGCTCATGATATTTCCTTTTAACGCTTCTGCGTCAGGTGGCTAACTCAGTATTTATCCGTTCTCTATCTTGCCATAGCCGTGGCCGAAAAGCATGTCCCTCCGGCGGCTCAACTCATATAACGCTTTCATTTTCTCGGCAAATCGAGAAAAATTACCTTTTGTTGGCAGGCAAACGATTCACTTAGCATTATCCCCTGCTGCCGAGGGATCCAGGAGTAGTTTAGAGATGGCAACCATAAAAGATGTAGCCAAACACGCGGGGGTTTCAACGACCACGGTTTCCCATGTGATTAATAAAACCCGCTTCGTGGCGCCGGAGACTAAACGCGCCGTATGGGACGCCATCAAACTGCTCAGTTATTCCCCCAGCACGGGGGCGCGCAGCCTGAAGGTCAACCGCACCAAATCTATCGGTGTGTTGGCCAGCACCAGCGAAGCCCCCTATTTCGCCGAGATAATTGAATCCATAGAGCACCACTGTTTCGCCAAAGGCTACGCCCTTATCCTGTGCAATTCCCACAACGAGACCTCGAAACAGCAGGCCTATCTGCAAATGCTGGCGCAAAAGCGGGTCGATGGGCTGCTGGTCATGTGCGCCGAATAACCCCGAGGCCCTGCTGCGGCTATTAGAAGAATATCGCCATATTCCCATGGTGGTTATGGATTGGGGTGAGGTACGCGGGGACTTTACCGATACCATCGTCGATAATGCCTTTGCCGGCGGCTATATGGCCACCCGCTATTTGCTCGATCGCGGCCACCGGGATATTGGCGCCATTCCCGGCCAGCTGGCGCGCAATACCGGCGGCGGGCGCCACCGTGGTTATCTCCATGCGCTCAAGGAGGCCGATATTCTTCCCAACGAGGCCTGGATCGTCCAGGGTGATTTCGAGCCGGCTTCCGGTTATCGCGCCATGCAACATATTCTGGCCCACTCCCACCGGCCCAGCGCGATATTTTGCGGCGGTGACGAGATGGCGATGGGCGCTCTGTGCGCGATCCACGAGCATGGGCTGCGCGTACCGCAAGACATTTCACTGATAGGCTATGATAATGTCAGCCATTCACGGTATTTCACCCCCGCGCTTACCACGGTGGATCAGCCCAAGGCGGTATTGGGGGAATCCGCACTGACCATGTTGCTTGATAGGATCATCAGCAAGCGGGAGGCCGCGCAGACGATTGAGGTTCATCCCACCCTGGTGGAATGCTTTTCGGTGGCCGATGGCCCCTACCGTAGCCGCTAGTCCTGTGCCGTCGATGGCTGAGGCCCCGTGCTTGCTGCGGCGTTGGCCATTGCTCCCGGCGTTTCACGCGATGCTTTGCCGCGAAAATTTCCCCTCGAACCAAAAATGAATAATAACTCTTTAGGCGCACTAACTCTTTGAGAAGAGTGATTGTTTCTTATATTTATCATTAACTTAGTCTATTATTCCTATTACTGTTTTTGGAGTTGTCTAAAGCCGGATGCAGGCTTATACTCAATTACGTTAACAATTATAACGAGTTGTTTATTCTTTTTGCTTTAGGGACATGATGTTTACTCATGCATGCTTTTTTCGTGCAAAGCAGCCGGTTTAACAACCATTCTGAGTTTCTATTCCTCTGTTAATTTGTCGTATCAGACACCACGGCTTACCGTGGATTCTTATAAAAGCTCGCAGGCAGCGCCTGGCTCTTCCTGACGAGGTATTTTTAGAAGAAAGGTGATGGAGAAGCTATGAATTCCTCGTGTGTTGAAGACCTGAGCTTTCAGGATAACGCCTGGTATCGCATCGTCCATGAATTACTCGCTGAAGCCGACATTGAAATCAATGGATCCCGTCCATTCGATATTCGCGTCATCAACTCGGATTTCTTTAAGCGCGTGCTGCAGGACGGCTCACTGGGTTTAGGTGAAAGTTACATGGATGGCTGGTGGGAATGCGAACGGCTGGATATGTTTTTCCAGCGTGTGTTGCGGAGCGGACTGGAAAATAAGCTTCCCCATCATTTAAAAGATACCCTGCGCGTCGCCGCGGCGCGCCTGACGAATCTCCAATCGCGTAAGCGGGCCTGGATCGTTGGTAAAGAACATTACGATTTAGGCAATGACCTTTTCTCGCTCATGCTTGATCCGTTTATGCAATATTCCTGTGGTTATTGGCATCATGCCGTAAGCCTGGAGCAGGCCCAGCAAAATAAACTGGAGATGATTTGCCAGAAGCTGCAATTGCAGCCGGGGATGTCGCTATTGGATGTCGGTTGCGGCTGGGGCGGTTTGGCGAATTATGCTGCACAGCATTATGGCGTTAAAGTCCACGGCGTCACCATATCGGCCGAACAGCAAAAGCTGGCGCAAAAGCGCTGCGAAGGACAAGATGTCACAATCTTGTTGCAGGACTATCGCGATTTGAATTTGCAGTTCGACCGCATTGTCTCGGTGGGGATGTTCGAGCACGTGGGACCGAAAAATTACCCTACCTATTTCGATGTGGTTGCCCGTAATTTGCAACCCGACGGCCTGTTTTTGCTGCACACCATCGGCGCGAACAGGACCGATATGAATGTGGATCAGTGGATTAACAGATATATCTTCCCGAATGGCTGCCTGCCGTCCGTACGGCATATCGCCGATGCCAGCGAGCCCCATTTCGTCATGGAAGACTGGCATAATTTCGGCACGGATTATGATCGCACGCTAATGGCCTGGCATGAACGCTTCGTCGCCGCTTGGCCAACGTTGCAGGGCAATTATTCCGAACGTTTTTATCGCATGTTTGTTTACTACTTACAGGCCTGCGCTGGCGCATTCCTCGCCCGCAATATACATCTATGGCAGGTTCTGTTCAGCCCGCGGGGCGTGGAAGGCGGTTTGCGCGTCGCGCGGTAAGCTTCGCGCCGTCATGTGTGCCGGGATACATGACGGCGCTGTCAGGCAGCGCCGCCGCCCTGATGGATCAGGCGCGCGAGCGCGCCGTCAAAACCCGCTCCACGGTGTCGACAATCACCTGCGTCTGCGGGTCGATTTCTATATTGACGCTATCGCCGAGTCGTTTCTTGCCGAGCGCGGTGCGCAGCAACGTTTCAGGAATTAAATGTACGCAAAAACGGTTGCCCGCGACTTCGCCTACCGTCAGGCTAATACCGTCAACGCCGATATAGCCCTTATGCAGGATATATTTCATCAGCGCCTTGTCCGGCAAGGAAAACCAAATCTGCCGGTTGTTCTCTGAGGTAACGATTTTGGTCAATTCTGCGGTGCAGATAATATGCCCTGACATCAGATGACCGCCAATTTCCACCTGCAGGCTCGCCGCCCGTTCCAGGTTGACCTCATCGCCGACCTTAAGCTCGCCCAAGTTGGTCAGTCTGAGCGTTTCTTTCATCAGATCGAAACTCACCACGTCGCCCGCGATGCCGGTAACCGTCAGACAACAGCCGTTATGGGCCACCGACGCGCCGATGGTCAAATCCGGCAACAGCGCCACCGGAAGGCGGACGTAATGGGTGCGAAAATGGTCTTTTTCCTCAATCGCGGTAATGGGCGCGGTGGCCTGAACTATCCCCGTAAACATGCGTTTTCCTCATCTGGCTACACCGAATAACTCGGCGCTCAGTTTGCCCCATAATATGACGAATTCCAAATACTGACACGATACAATAGAGGCTATACCCCTTATATCGCGTCATTTTCCTGCTATCTTCACCGACAAAATGCATTAGACTATGCCGCTAAAAGGATCCAGCCGTATTAACGCGTCAGGGTTCCATCAATAAACTCAGTTCGTCACTCGCATCAAAGGTGTCCGCGTGCAAAATGATGTTAAGGAAGCGCGTATCTTACTGGCCTTGGCCATCCCGGTGATTTTCGCCCAAGTGTCGCAAACGGCGATGGGGGTTGTAGATACCATCATGTCCGGTTCGGTAAGCGCCACAGATATGGCCGCGGTAGCGGTGGGAACCTCCATCTGGCTGCCGGTCATTTTATTCGGTCACGGCCTGCTGCTGGCGCTGACGCCGGTTATCGCACAGCTCAACGGCTTCGGGCGGCGAGACCGGATTGCCCATCAGATACGCCAGGGCTTCTGGCTGGCGCTGGGCGTGGCGCTGGTCATCATGGTGTTGCTGTATAATAGCCACCTTGTCATCGACCACATGCATAGCGTCGAGCCGGCGCTGGCGGAGAAAGCCGTCGCCTTCTTGCGCTGTCTGCTGTGGGGCGCGCCGGGCTATCTGTTCTTTCAGGTACTGAGCTGCCAGTGCGAAAGCCTTTCCCGCACCAAACCGGGTATGGTGATAGGCTTCATCGGTTTGATGAGCAATATTCCCATCAACTATGTTTTCATCCACGGCAAACTCGGTATGCCGGCGCTGGGCGGCGTGGGCTGCGGCGTCGCGACCGCTTCGGTTTACTGGATAATGTTTTTACTATTGCGCGCCTACATGCGCCAGACCAGCACATTTAGTGATTTGCGCTTGACCGGCGGGCTGCAAAAACCCGATTCGGTGGCGCTAAAGCGACTGTTCACGCTGGGTTTACCGGTGGCGTTGTCGCTGTTTTTCTAGGTCACCTTGTTTGCGCTGGTGGCGCTACTGGTCGCGCCGCTGGGCATCATCGCGGTGGCCGGCCATCAAATCGCCCTGAATTTCAGCTCGCTCATGTTTGTGCTGCCACTGTCTATCGGCGTGGCGGCCACCATCCGCATCGGCTTTCGCCTGGGGGAAGGCGATGTCGAGCAGGCGCGAGTCAGCGCCAGGTCTAGCCTGATGATAGGCGTCACGTTGGCCTGCTGCACCGCTGTTTACCAGCCTGCTGCGTGAGCGGATTGCGCTCTTGTATAACGATACGCCGGCGGTAGTGGCCATGGCCTCGCATTTAATGCTCTTAGCGGCCATTTACCAGATTTCTGATTCCATCGTAAGCGCCCCGTGGAGGACGTCTTGAATTATTGGTGGGTTTGTTGTATGGCCCGGTAAGAATATGTTCCACTACGATGCCTAGTGAACCCGCATCCTATAAGGGACGGCTGTCAGATCATGGATAATCCGGCGATGA
>NZ_JBLKSS010000088.1:0-15386 GCF_047607725.1 Sodalis sp. (in: enterobacteria)
CCGATTTCCGTGCGTTAAGGTCATCGTGCAGGGATGCGATGGTCGCCTGTTGTTGCAGTACCAGCGCCTGCAGCGCGGGCACATCAGTGGGCAGGGCATGATTTTTTCTTTTCATGCCGGGATGTTAAGGGAGGCTATCGGTTATTACAATATCGCCAGGTTAAACGAAGTGCGTTCCGGTTGTTTCCGATTTATTCCCTCAAGCAGCATCGACAACTGGGCTTGTGTCAGGAACACCTTGCCGTCCTGGGCCAGCGGCCAGACAAAACGGCCGCGCTCAAGGCGTTTTGCCAACAGGCACAGGCCGCCATCGGTTGACCACAGGACCTTTATCAGGTTGCCGCGTTTTCCCCGGAAAACGAAGACATGGCCGGATAACGGATTTTCCTGGAGGGCGGACACGACTTTGGCGGCGAGGCCCTGGAAGCCGTTTTGCATATCGGTGTGGCCGGCGACGAGCCAGATACGGGTGCCCGCCGGTAAGCCCATCATGATTGCGGGCCTTTGAGTTCATGGAGTAAGTGCGCATAACAGCACCGGTGTCAGATTGCCGGCCAGCCGTAACCGGGCACCGGTGAACTCAATGTCGCAAGTAACGGGTTCGGCAGAGGGTAAAAGGAGAACGTAAGGGTGATGGTTCGGCGGTGAGTGTAACCGCCAGTAGTTCAGCCTGCTGTGTAGTGGGGATTTTAGGTTGGATACCGAACTTGCACTGACGGTAGAGCTGGCGCCAGTTGAACAGCAAATTGTCATTGATACCGTTATCCCGTGCCAGCTTGGCAATGGATACGCCGGGCTGGAGCGCCTGCTCAACCAGCTTAATGTTAAAGTCCAGCGGGAAATTGGGACGACGTTTTGAGGGTTTTGGTGGGGTTTGTTTCATGAATTGCGCCCATTAAAAAAATAATGGACATCATCTTCAATAACTTGATGGGGAATTAACAGACGGCTCTGGGCGTACGCTTACCTTTTTCGGGTGCCAGCGGTCGTCCTCGCCCTTATGGTATTTATGTTTTACGGCCGCCCAGGCGACCTTATGGGCGGGCCTCCTCGCGCGACTCATGGCCGCGGCGCTCTGATGCATCTTTATATTGATCCCAGGCGCTGTTGAAGGCTTCGCGATAAATATCCTGCGCATGCTTGGGCAATACGCCGCCGGTGACGCTGTCCGGCAAGGATGAATTGGATTGATAGGGCATAGAGCCTCCTTTTAAGGTCCTTATCCTGTTTCAGTATAAGCCCTATGGCGTTTCTCGTCGGCAGAAGCGACGCACGCCGGCAACAGCCGCGGCGTTCAATGCTGTCCTCAGGTCGGTCAATATCATTTTCAACCGATTAATCCCTGCTTTCACTTCAATGCCGAATTTACTGCATTATCACAGCGCGATTTAGCCTATTTTCTGGCAATAAGAATAGAAAACCGGCGACCACAAAGGCAACAAAATACGAAAATACAGCGTTTAATCAATTATATATTCATAGCACACAAAAAAAATAGGCATTTATGCCACCCTAAGGGAATTAACGCGATTAAACGTCAATTTATGCAAATTACGCCGCACCGACAATCACTTTATGTTAAACTTATCGCTACCGTTAATGGTAATCGGTAAGCGCCCGTGGCGGAGTCGCGGGCAGGACATTCAGCGTTCAATTCAGGAGAGAGCGACAGCCATGACGTCCGCCACCCCAGCGGTTAAGACCCGCCATAAAGAATATAGCCTGATTTTTCCTCTGGCCGCGCTTGGCGTGCTCAGCCTTTGGGGGGCCGCTACCGCATTAGGCGCGCTTGTGGCGATCAATCTGCTGGCGTTGCTCGGCATTTTGGTTAGCGCCTTCAGCGTGGTGCGCCACGCCGACGTGCTGGCCCATCGGCTCGGCGAGCCTCTCGGGTCGCTGATTTTGACCCTGTCCGTCGTGATTCTCGAAGTCAGCCTCATCTCGGCGCTGATGGCGACCGGCAATGCTGCACCCGCGCTGATGCGTGACACGCTGTATTCGGTCATTATGATCGTCACCACCGGCCTGGTCGGCTTCTCCTTGCTGCTGGGCGGCAGTAAATTCGCCACCCAGTCGCTTAATCTGGCGGGCATCAAGCAGTATTTGATGGTGATTATGCCGCTGTCGGTCATCGTGCTGGTCTTCCCCTCATCGCTGCCGGGGGGTAATTTCACCGTCGCGCAAATGTTGATTGCCGGCGCCGTTTCCGCGGCCATGTACGGGGTATTTTTACTGATCCAAACGCGTACCCACCAGAAGTGGTTCATCTATGAGCATGAGGACGAGATGGCGACGATCCGCACGGCAAGCCCTCCGCGCACGGATCGCTCTGGCACGGCGCGTGGTTGATTATTCACCTTATTGCCGTGGTCGCGGTCACCAAAGTCAATGCGGAACCGTTCGATCATTTGCTGACCGCCATCGATGCGCCGAAGCAGCTGACCGGCTTCCTGGTGGCGCTGCTGATCCTCTATCCTGAAGGGCTTTGCGCCATCCGCGCCGTGCTCGCCAATCAGGTTCAGCGGGCGATGAACCTGTTTTTTGGTTCAATTCTGGCGACCATCTCGCTGACGGTGCCGACCGTGACGCTCATCGCCATTTTCACCGGCAATCAGCTGACGTTCGGTCTGTCGCTGCCGCAAACCGTGGTCATGTTAACCGCGCTGGTCGTTTGCCAGGTTTCCCTCTCTACCGGCCGCACCGATGTGTTGAACGGCGCGGCCCATCTGGCGCTGTTTGTCGCCTATCTGATGACCATTATGCTGTAGCGGGCCTTTTACCCCGCCGCCGCAACGCGGCGGTGGTTCACTTTTTTCCCCCGGCCTTGATTTGGCGCTGGTTTTTTTCCTGCCGCTCGGCGTATGGTAGGAGTTCTTTCTGACGGCCGGTCGCCGTTGTTCCTCATTTGGTTTACTGAGTTAATGAAGACGCATTATTTCTCCGGCATACGCCTTTTCAGCGCGCTCATCGACGCATGCTGGAAGGAACGCTATACCCCCCAACGCCTGCTCAAAGATACTGTCGCCGGCATCACCGTCGGTATTATCGCCATTCTGCTGGCGATGGCCCTGGTGATTGCCAGCGGGGTGGCACCGCAATACGGGCTATATACCTCCGCCGTCGCGGGCATTGCTATCGCCCTGTGCGGTGCGCGTTTCAACGTATCGGGCCCGACGGCCGCTTTCGTGGTGATCCTCTATCCGGTTTCACAACAATTCGGCCTGGCGGGGCTGCTCTCCGCCCTGCCCACCTTTACCGTCGCCGATACCTTAGTGGGGATTGTGACGCTGGGCGTGCTGATTTACTGGCCAAGGCTGGGGATTCGCCTGCCGGCGCTACTGGCCGGCGTAACGGTCATGGGCGTGCTATGGGGGTTTGGTATACCGGCGGCCACCATCGTAGTCGTTTTAGCTATTTGCTCGCGGACGGCACCCACGGCCAGGGGATCCATGCCATCCTGCCCCACTGGCTGCTGCCCTGGCAACTGCCGGGCGCCGACGGCGTGCCGGTTGCGTTGACCTCGCAGACCGTTTCAGCCTTGCTGCCGGCGGCATTTTCCATGGCGATGCGGGGCGCTATCGAATCGCTGCTGTGCGCCGTGGTGCTGGACGGCATGACCGGTAAAAAGCATCAATCCGACAATGAACTTATCGGTCAAGGCATCGGCAATGTGCTGGCGCCGTTTTTCGGCGGCATTACCGCCACCGCGGCCATCGCGCGCTCCGCCGCCAATGTGCGCGCGGGCGCCACCTCCCCCGTCTCGGCGCTGGTGCATGCCCTGCTGCTGGCGCCGGCGCTCTCCTGGCTGTCGCTGTCCGCCATGGCGGACCTGCTACTGCTGGTCGCCTGGAACATGAGCGAAGCCCATAAGGTCATCTATCTGCTGCGTCGGGCGCCAAAAGACGACATTATCGTCATGCTGCTCTGCATGTCGCTCACCATCTTGTTCGATATGGTCATTGCCATTACCGTTGGGATCGTGCTGGCGTCGCTGCTGTTCATGCGCCGCATGACCCGTTTGACCGAGCTGCCGTGCAGCCGTGCAGCCTGCCGTCGACGCGGGTGGTACGCATCAACGGCCCGCTGTTCTTCGCCGCCGCAGAACGTATTTTTGCTGAGCTCAGCGCGCTGACCCCTGATGATAAATACCTCATTTTGCAATGGGATGCCGGACCGGTGCTGGATGCCGGCGGGCTACAGGCCTTTGTGCAGTTTTGCAACAAACTGCCCGCGGGCCAGCATGTGCTGGTGACCGATATACCTTTCCAGCCACTGAAAACGTTGGCGCGGGCCAATGTCCTGCCGATTGCCGGTCGGCTGTCATTTTGCAGTACCCTACCGCAGGCGCTGGAATACCTTTCCGCGCCCCCTGCCGCCAACGCGGTAGCGGTAGGCCAGAGCCACTAGCGCCGGCAGGGCAACCGCCCTCCGGCGCGTACTGGCGGCATTAGTGGCCCGTGTCGAGTTCTGGAAAGGATTTGACCAGTTCATCAATCGCCTTCATCTGGTGCAGGAACGGCTCCAGCTTGGCCAGCGGTAAGGCCGAGGGGCCATCACATTTCGCATTCGCCGGGTCCGGATGCGCTTCAATAAACAGACCGGCGAGGCCGACCGCCATACCGGCGTGGGCAAGTTCGCTCACCTGCGCGCGACGTCCACCGGAGGCCGCGCCGAACGGATCGCGGGTCTGCAGCGCGTGGGTAACGTCGAAAATCACCGGGCAACCGCCAGAGACCTGTTTCATCACGTTAAAGCCCAGCATGTCCACCACCAGGTTGTCATAGCCGAAATTGCTGCCGCGATCACATAAGATCACCTGGTGGTTACCGGCTTCCCGAAACTTGTCGACGATATTACCGACCTGTCCGGGGCTGATAAACTGCGGTTTTTTTACGTTGATCACCGCGCCGGTACGGGCCATGGCCTCCACCAGATCGGTCTGGCGCGCCAAAAACGCCGGTAGCTGGATAACATCGACCACTTCCGCTACGCTTTGCGCCTGGCCGGCTTCGTGCACATCGGTGATTACCTTCACGACAAACTGCGCTTTCAGCTCGGCGAAGATCTTCATGCCCTCTTCCAGGCCCGGTCCCCGATAGGAATGAATGGAGGATCGGTTGGCTTTATCAAATGACGCCTTAAACACGTAGGGAATGCCCAGTTTTTCCGTCACGGTGACGTAGTGTTCGCAGATGCGCATCGCCAGATCGCGCGACTCCAGCACGTTCATGCCGCCGAACAGCACGAAGGGCAGATCATTCGCTACCTGAATGTCGCCAATATTGACCACCAACTGTTTCATGCTTCACCTTTTTAATTGAAACTAACCGGCAACCGGCGGCAACGACCGCCGCCGGTCAATGTAGGGTAACCGATTTTTGCTCGATGGAGTGGATTTGGACCTTAATCATCTCGCTGACCGGGTCTTCCGGGCATTGCTCGACGAAGTAATTTAAATCGTTGAGCGCCACATGGTCACACTCCAGCTCGGCATAGATCAGGCCGCGGTCGCGGATTTCGTAGGGATCCGCCGGGTCAAACTCCAGCATAGCCTCGCTGGCGCGTAGCGCCAGCTCCATTTGTTTTTCGTCCATCAGCGCACCTTTCAGGGTATCCAGCAATTTGCGCACCACGGTATTATTATCCGCCTCTTCCAGATCTTCTTCAGCAAACTGCACCCCTTTACCCAGATTCCCGCGCAGCCAGATATCGAGCGTATGCGCGTCAAGCGGGTCGCCATTAATGGGATTTATCAGTCACATTTCACCGTCGAGCCAGTCGGCGCGCAGGATCATCTGGGTGGGAAAAATCACCGGCAATAAAGGAATCTCCAGCGCCTGGGCGATATGCAGCAGGATAATCCCCAGCGGAGCGGGCAAGCCCTGGCGGCGGGCCAGGACGTTATCCAGCCACAATGCGTCGGACAAACGGTAAACGCCGCCGCCGAAGCCCCAAGTGCGGTAAAACAGCTCGAGAAGCTGGGCCAATTGGTCATCCTGCGCCAGGTCGGCGGGAATATGACACCGCGCTTCCTCCGTCAGGCTTTGCAGTTGGGCGCGAACGTTATCAATGGCAAAATCGGGCCGAATGGCCTGGGTAACGCGCAGCATACCCTCGCTTAAGGGATGCTGATTATATTCAAAATCGGCAATTGTACTCATATTGGTCCTGTTAACAGGGTGAGCCTGGTAAGCGCCGACAAGGCAGCATATGTAAAGAACAACAGGCACCCGGAGGCAGACGGCTGCAAACGACGCCCGGACGGGCGGAACACGGGGTAAACTGCTGGCGGGTGTGACCCACCCTGGTCATCGGTCATCCCGTTGTCGCTCATGCAGCACGCATGTCCATTCCCTTTTTAAAATCACTTTTCCTCTGGCAATCGCTGTCCCTGGCTCACGCGCTCATTGTCGCCGTAATCGCGCAGGGTGGCCGTCTGGCCAAAGCCTGCATCGGCGAGCAGGGTGCGCACGGCCGCCCCCTGACGCCAGCCGTGCTCCAGCAGCAGCCAGCCGCCGGGCAGCAAATGCCGCCCCGCCCCGCGGCAAATCGCCGCCAAATCCTTGAGGCCGTCCACCCCCGCCACCAGAGCGCTGCGCGGTTCGAAGCGTACGTCGCCCTGGGCAAGATGGGGATCGTCCGCCTCAATATAGGGTGGATTACTCACAATAAGACTATAGCGTTGCGCCTGCAATGCTTTAAACCAGTCACTTTCATGGAACTGCACATGATTCAGTCCCAGACGGGCGGCGTTATCACGGGCGATCGCCACGGCGCCCGGCGAGCGATCGACGCCGGTTATCCGCCACACAGGCCGCTCCGATGCCAGCGCCAGCGCGATGGCGCCGCTGCCGGTGCCCAAATCCAGCACCTCGGCGCGGCCGGGCGGCAACAGCGCCAACGCGCGCTGGACCAAACATTCCGTGTCGGGGCGTGGAATCAAGGTATCGGGCGAAACGCGCAGCCGCAGGGACCAAAATTCGCGTTCACCGATAAGATAGGCCACGGGCTCGCCCCGTTCGCGGCGCGCGAGAAGCGTCTCAAGCGTAGCGCGCTGTGCGTCCGTCAGCGGGGTTTCGCCGAAGGCCAGCAGCCGAGTGCGCGTCGCTCCGGTCACCTGCGCCAGCAGGATTTCGGCATCGCGCTTGGCGCTGGGGCTCAACGATACGCGCAGCCGGGCGGCGGCCTGCGTCAGCCATTGCTGCCAGGTCATTAGGGTGTCTCGGACAACGCGGCGAGCTGATCGGCCTGATACTCCTGCATGATGGGTTGGATCAGCATATCGAGCTTGCCTTCGATCACTTCCTCCAGCCGGTACAGCGTCAAGCCGATACGGTGATCGGTCACCCGCCCCTGCGGGAAATTGTAGGTACGGATGCGATCGGAGCGATCGCCGCTGCCCAGCAGGTTCCGCCGCGTGGAGGACTCCTGCTGCTGCCGGCGCTGGACTTCGGCGGCGCGCAAACGCGCGCCCAGCACCGCCAGGGCTTTGGCTTTATTCTTGTGTTGGGAGCGTTCGTCCTGGCATTCCACCACCAGCCCGGTGGGCAGATGGGTAATACGGATAGCCGAGTCGGTGGTGTTGACGTGCTGACCGCCCGCGCCGGAGGAGCGGAAGGTATCGATACGCAGATCGCCGGCGTTGATTTCCGGCAGTTCCGCCTCCGGGATCTCCGGCATCACCGCCACGGTGCAGGCCGAGGTGTGGATGCGCCCCTGGGATTCCGTTTCCGGCACCCGCTGCACGCGATGGCCGCCGGATTCAAATTTCAGCATGCCGTAAGCGCCTTCATGGGACACCTTGGCGATGACCTCTTTGAAGCCGCCGTGCTCGCCGTCGCTGGCGCTAACGATCTCCACCTTCCAGCGGCGGGTCTCGGCGAAACGGCTGTACATACGAAACAGATCGCCCGCGAACAGCGCCGCCTCATCGCCGCCGGTGCCGGCACGCACTTCCAGGAAGCAGCCGCGTTCATCGTCGGGATCCTTCGGCAGCAGCAGCACCTGAAGCTGCTGCTCCAGCCGTTCCCGGCTGGTGCGCGAGGCCTGCAGCTCCTCTTGCGCCATATCGCGCATTTCCGGATCCTGCAGCAGGTGCTCCGCGGTGTGGATATCTTCTTGCACCTGGCGCCAGCGCTGAAAACAGTTTGTCACATCAGACAGCTGCGCGTACTCCTTCGACAGGGCGCGAAAACACGCCTGATCGGAAATGACGCCGGGATCGCCGAGCAGGACTTCCACTTCTTCACGGCGCTCTTGCAACGTCTCCAATTTGGCGACTATCGAGGGCTTCATGCGTGGTGTATTTACCTTATGTGTTTCAGTGCGTGTCCAGTCCGAGACCGTCGCGCAAAATGTGCAATCGCTCGACGTCGCCTTCGCGGGCGGCCTGCTGCAGCGATTTGGTCGGCGCGTGGATGAGACGGTTGGTCAGCTTGTGCGCCATCTCCTTCACCACCTGCTCCGGATCGGCACCGAGGCGCAACACCGCCAGCGCGCGGGCTTCAAACTCCGCCCGCAGGCTATCCGCCTGGGTGCGGTAATCGCGTATCGCCTCCACCGCCGACTGGCTGCGCAGCCAACCCATGAAATCCAGACTTTCCTGCGCGACGATGGTTTCCGCCAGTACCGCGGCATGCTTACGCTGCGCCAGATTCTTTTCAATGATGGCCTGCAGATCGTCCACCGTATACAGATAGGCGTCGGCCAGCTTCGCCACCTCCGGTTCAATATCGCGCGGTACAGCAATATCCACCAGCAACATGGGCTGATAACGGCGTTGTTTCAGCGCTCGCTCCACCATTCCTTTACCGATAATCGGCAGCGTGCTGGCGGTAGAGGTGATAATAATGTCGGCCTCACCCAATTGGCTATCAATTTCCGCCAGACTGATGACGTCAGCGCAGACTTCTTCCGCCAGCCGCTGCGCCCGATCACGGGTGCGGTTGACGATGAGCAACCGCTTCACTTTGTGCTCGCGCAGATGGCGCGCCACCAGTTCAATCGTTTCGCCGGCGCCCACCAGCATTACCGTCACCTCGGCCAGGGATTCAAATATCTGCCGCGCCATGGTGCAGGCGGCAAACGCCACCGAGACCGCGTGTGAGCCGATCTCGGTTTCGGTGCGCACCCGCTTGGCAACGGAGAACGATTTCTGAAACAATCGCTCCAAATCCACCGACAGGCCGTGCCCGTGGCGGGATTCGGCGAACGCCCTCTTAACCTGTCCCAGGATTTGCGGCTCGCCGAGCACCAGCGAGTCCAACCCGCTGGCGACGCGCATCAGATGGCTGACGGCTTCGTCGCCGAGGTACCAGTAAAGACTCTGGCGCACCTCGACGGCCTCGAGCTGGTGGTAGTCGCACAGCCAGCGCACCAGCGCTTCCTGCAGGTCGGCCTGTTGTTCAACGCTGAGATACAGCTCGGTACGGTTGCAAGTAGACAGCACGACACCGCCCTGCACCAGCGGTTGTGCAAGCAAGCTGCCCAGCGCCTGGTCGAGGGTATCGGGTGAGAACGCCACCCGTTCGCGCAAAGCGACCGGCGCTGTTTTATGATTGATACCGAGTGCGAGCAATGTCATGGATTCAGGTTACAGAGTAGTACAAGTGTTAGTATGGTTATCGTCTGCGCGCATTCTACTTGATGCACAGGTGCAAGAAAAGCCGCACCGCACTTTCCTCCCCTTATGGTGTATAACTTGTAAGGGTATAAAATCAAACTATTAAAGCCATTGACGCTAAACGAGGCCCTCCGTTAGCGTGAAAGAATGTCATTCATCCCGCGATATTTAAGGACGTTGAAGTCATGCCAGAGCGTAATTACGCCGTTTTCCGTTTGCTGCCGCTCGCCAGTCTGCTGCTGGCCGCCTGTAGTGTTCACACGCCTTCCGGCCCGGCCAAAAGCCAAACCTCGCCCGAATGGCGCAGCCACCAGCAGTCGGTCTCCACGCTCACCCGTTACCAGACGCGCGGCGCCTTCGCCTATCTTTCCCAGGAGCAAAAAGTTTACGCGCGCTTTAATTGGCAGCAAACCAGCGCCGATCGCTACCGCTTGATTCTGACCAATCCGCTCGGCAGCACGGAGATGGATCTCAATGTTCAGCCGGGCGTGGCGCAGCTCGTCAACAATCAAGGCAAACGCTACGTCAGCGACGACCCCGAGGTGATGGTCCAAAAGCTGGCCGGCATGTCTATCCCGCTCAACGACCTGCGCCAATGGATGCTCGGCCTGCCCGGCGATGCCACCGATTTCACCCTCGATGCCCGCGGCTATCTGCACCAGGTGAATTATAGCCACAACGGGCAGCGCTGGACCGTGACCTACCAGGGCTATCACGACGATACCGTGCCGACGCTGCCGTCGAATCTGGAATTACGCCAGGGCGACAACCGCATCAAATTGAAAATGGATAGCTGGAGCCTGTAATGACACGCCAGTGGCCGGCACCGGCCAAGCTTAATCTGTTTTTGTATATTACCGGCAGCCGCGCCGACGGCTACCATCTGCTGCAAACGCTGTTTCAGTTTCTCGATTATGGCGACACGCTCAGCATTACCCCGACCGTCGGCGGCCGCATCCGCCTGCTGAACCCGATCGCGGGCGTGGCGGAGCAAGACAATCTTATCATGCACGCCGCGCGGCTGTTGCAGCGCCACTGCTGGGCAGCGGATGACCCCGCGGTGCCGGGGGCGGATATCCGGCTTAAGAAAGTGCTTCCGATGGGCGGGGGGCTCGGCGGCGGGTCTTCCGACGCCGCCACCGTGCTGGTGGTGCTCAACGCCCAGTGGGGCTGCGGCTTGACTCTGGCCACCCTGGCGCGGCTGGGGCTGACGCTCGGCGCCGATGTGCCGGTGTTCGTGCGCGGCGAGGCGGCGTTCGCCGAAGGCATCGGCGAGCGGCTCACGCCGGCCGCCCCGGCGGAAAAATGGTATCTGGTGGCGGTGCCGCTGGTCAGTATTGCCACACCGCGCATTTTCGGCGATCCTGAGCTGCGAAGAGACGCGCCGCCGCGCTCGCTCGCCGAACTTATGGCCGTCCCTTTTCAGAATGATTGTGAACCGATCGCAAGAAAACATTTTTCCGCGGTTGAACAGCATCTTTCATGGCTGTTAGAATACGCGCCGTCGCGACTGACTGGCACAGGCGCTTGTGTATTTGCCGAATTCGATACCGAGGCCGCCGCCCTTCAGGTTTTATCGCAGGCCCCGGCATGGATGCGTGGTTTTGTAGCCCGAGGCGTAAACGTTTCCCCGCTGCACCGCGCGTTGTCAGGGGCGCAATGAGCCGCCCGACGGCGGTCTGATGTATTACCCGTATGGCATTGTCCCGCATGGCGGCGCCGCCTTCCCCGGCGTCAGGCTGGCGCAATACCTTCTCTGGACGCAAGCCTGAGGTTCTTCTCGTGCCCGATATGAAGCTTTTTGCTGGAAACGCCACCCCGGAACTGGCGCAACGTATTGCCAACCGTTTATATACCAGTCTTGGCAATGCCGCCGTTGGCCGTTTCAGCGACGGCGAAGTCAGTGTGCAAATCAATGAAAACGTCCGCGGTGGCGATATTTTCATCATCCAGTCCACCTGTGCGCCCACCAATGACAACCTGATGGAACTGGTGGTCATGGTGGATGCGCTGCGCCGGGCTTCCGCCGGCCGTATCACCGCCGTCATCCCCTACTTCGGCTATGCGCGTCAAGATCGCCGCGTCCGTTCCGCCCGCGTGCCGATCACCGCCAAAGTGGTCGCCGATTTTCTCTCAAGCGTCGGCGTTGACCGCGTGCTGACGGTCGATCTGCACGCGGAGCAGATTCAGGGCTTCTTCGACGTGCCGGTGGATAACGTGTTCGGCAGCCCGATTCTGCTGGAGGATATGCTGCAGCAAGATTTGGAAAATCCGATCGTCGTTTCGCCCGATATCGGCGGCGTGGTGCGCGCACGCGCGATAGCCAAGCTGCTCAACGACACCGACATGGCGATTATCGATAAGCGCCGGCCGCGCGCCAACGTTTCGCAGGTCATGCATATCATCGGCGACGTGGCGGGTCGCGACTGCGTGCTGGTGGACGATATGATCGATACCGGCGGTACCCTGTGCAAAGCCGCCGAAGCGTTGAAGGAGCGCGGCGCCAAGCGGGTTTTCGCCTATGCCACGCACCCGATCTTCTCGGGCAACGCCTTTGACAATATTAAGAATTCGGTGATCGATGAAGTGATTGTTTGCGATACCATCCCGCTGGATCCGGCCATCAAGGCGCTGCCCAATGTGCGCACGTTAACGCTGTCAGGCATGCTGGCGGAAGCGATCCGCCGCATCAGCAACGAAGAATCCATCTCGGCGATGTTCGAGCATTGATTAGCCTGCCGCGCTGCCCGCTCCGGGGCGCGCGGCGGCGGCGTCGTCATCGCGGCTAGCTGAGCCATTGCGGTTCACTGAGCCGTCGCGGTTAGCTGAACTATTCAGTTTGCTGAACTATTGCGGTTCGCTGCGCCGCTGCGTTTCGTTGTACAGCACAGACTGTTTATCTCCCGACGCAAGATTCGCCTAAGCTTGACCCATTGCCACCCATTGCCCGAACGTAGCACAGGTAGGCAAAATCTGGCGTGGCGGGCCGCAAAGAGGCCACCCGCCCGTTCAGGCAAGAAAGCGCGTTACGGTCGTCGTGCCGCGGCGTCAGGTCAGTCCGCCATCCCCCGGCACTACGGGTTAATGGTAGCGGGCGTTCTGGTTTTTTCGGCAGCGCGCATCAAAGCGGCGGTGCCACCAGTACCTGTCTGATATTTCCTCGTGACCGCCCATGGCGCGCCCGCGAGCCATAACAGCGCGCCGACAAAGATGCCCATAATGCCGCCGCTGGCCATCAGAGATTGGGCATGTGGATTTGGGGCAGTTGATTGAGCACCGATACGGCGATACTGGCAACCATCAGTATCATCCCAGCGCCCATGAGGCTATTGCCGACCAGCATTGCTGATTTACGTCTCATGTTACACCTCCTGATTGTCCGTACAGACGCCCTGCTCGGCGTCATTCCTTTCGCTAACTATTCCTTTCACTGATTAAAGTATAGCCAGAGTTGATCCCTCACCTTGTGGTGACGATCACAGACTATTCAATAAATCACACAAATCGGCGCGATCCGCGACGTCGCCGGCCTGCCGTTGATTTGAAAAGCCTTGCCCCGGCGGAGTAAACTAGCGCGCAAACCGCGAGATGAGAGCAAGACGTGACGATCAAATTAATTGTAGGCTTGGCCAATCCCGGCGCCGAATACGCCGCAACCCACCACAATGCCGGCGCCTGGTATGTCGAGTTACTGGCAGAGCGCTACCGGCAAACGTTAAAAGACAAAAGCAAATTTTACGGCTACACTGGCCGTCTGACCCTCGGTGGCAACGATGTCCGCCTGCTGGTCCCCACGACCTTTATGAATCTCAGCGGGAAAGCGGTGGCGGCGATGGCCACCTTTTACCGCATCGCCCCCGAGGAAATCCTGGTGGCGCACGACGAACTGGATCTGTTACCCGGCAGCGCCCGGCTGAAGCTGGGCGGCGGTCATGGCGGCCACAATGGCCTGAAAGACATTATTAGCCGCCTGGGCAACAATCCCCTGTTCCACCGCCTGCGCATCGGTATTGGCCATCCCGGCGACAAAAACAAAGTCGTGGACTTTGTGCTCGGCAAACCGCCCGCGGCGGAATTACAGCTGATCGATGGCGCTATCGATGAAGCGGTGCGCTGTACGGAGATCCTGATCACCCAGGATGCCGCGAAAGCCATGAACCGCCTGCATGCCTACCGGCCCGGTTAAACGCCAGGCGTCGAGTAATGAGCGGATTCTGTGTATAATGAATGTTTAGAGTGATCTTATGCCGGCATTGGCATTTAACCGGCTGATAATAGAGCTATTTAAGGTGAAATAACCATGGGTTTCAAATGCGGTATTGTCGGGTTGCCTAACGTGGGCAAATCCACCCTGTTTAATGCGCTGACCAAGGCGGGCATCGAAGCGGCGAACTTCCCGTTTTGTACTATCGAGCCCAATACCGGTGTGGTGCCGATGCCCGATCCGCGCATGGATCAGCTGGCGGAAATCGTCAAACCGCAGCGTATCGTGCCGACCACCATGGAGTTTGTCGATATCGCCGGTCTGGTGAAAGGCGCGTCCAAAGGGGAAGGACTGGGCAACCAGTTTCTGCCCAATATCCGTGAAACCGAAGCTATCGGCCATGTCGTGCGCTGCTTTGAAAACGACAATATCATTCATGTGGCGGGAAAAGTTGATCCGGCGGAAGACATCGACGTCATTAACACCGAGCTTGCCCTGTCCGATTTGGAAGCGTGTGAACGCGCCATTCACCGGGTGCAAAAACGCGCCAAGGGTGGCGACAAGGACGCCAAGCTTGAGCTGTCGGCGCTGGAAAAGTGTCTTCCCCACCTGAGCAATGCCTGCATGCTGCGCACGCTGGATCTGTCGAGCGATGAGAAAAGCGCTATTCGCTATCTCAGCTTTCTGACGCTCAAACCGGCGATGTACATTGCCAACGTGAATGAAGACGGTTTTGACAATAATCCTTACTTGGATAAGGTGCGCGCGATCGCCGCGGCCGAGGGGTCGGTTGTGGTCGCGGTCTGCGCCGCGGTGGAATCGGATATCGCCGAACTCGACGAAGAAGAGCGCGATGAATTTATGGCGGAACTGGGTCTTGATGAGCCAGGCTTGAACCGCGTCATTCGCGCCGGCTATGAGTTATTGAATCTGCAAACTTATTTCACCGCCGGGGTAAAAGAAGTACACGCCTGGACCATCCCGGTAGGCGCCACCGCGCCGCAGGCGGCCGGCAAAATTCACACCGATTTCGAGAAGGGCTTTATTCGTGCCCAGACTATTTCCTTTGCCGATTTCATTACCTATAAAGGGGAGCAAGGCGCCAAAGAGGCCGGCAAAATGCGCTCCGAAGGGAAAGAGTATGTGGTTAAAGACTGCGACGTGATGAATTTCCTGTTTAACGTTTAACCGGCTTAAGCGGTCTCGGCCCAGGTTCAGCGATGCACACGAAGCCCGACGACTATCATGAAATACACGCGTTGGTGTGGATTTTTCTGTTTCTGACGCAGCTGACATCTGCGGTTATCTCATTAAAGCGCCGTCATAATACAATGTTGGGAATAGCATTTCTTTTTGCCACCGCAAGTCTCCAACCTCAACCGTATTCACAAGACCATTATTGATGTTCCCGGGCGGTCGAAACGTAAGCGTACGCCCAGCGCCGTATTGACAGTTATTCAGCAGGGATGGTGAGGTTCCACGGCAGGAGCTCTTTGATTTTGTTGATGGGATGATCCGCGATAATCGCCAGCACATGGCGCAGATACGCTTCCGGCTCCA
>NZ_JBLKSS010000089.1:0-14680 GCF_047607725.1 Sodalis sp. (in: enterobacteria)
CACTCAAACCGGGATGGAAATAAAAGTTATTAAAATCAATATAATGTGAAAATGCAATGAGCATAAGCGTGTAACGTAGGTTTACTGTCTCATACAACAAACCCACCAATAATTCAAGACGTCCTCCACGGGGCGCTTACCTGAAGCCCACGCCTAATCACCCGCGGGGCACCCTGTGAAGGGTAGGCATTTCCGGGGCGTCCCAATAAGACGCGTTTAGCGTCTTTCGGGACGCCCCGGGTAGAATGGGTCAGCGTTAGTCAAACGGCCTTTCGTGGGACGAACTCGACGGGGTAAGCAAAGCCTCCACGCTGTAGGCAAGCCACTTTATGCCGCAAGCAAGCCGCCTTAAGCAAGTAGGCCGATGTGCCCAGAAAACGCATGCCGTGAGGCAAAAAGCATTACCCTTCCCCCAAGCGCTCCGGTAAACTCTTCCTCTTTTTCCACCGCCGGCCCTATGCCGGGAGAGCGACGCGTGGTCAATCATGTTTTGCCCGACGCCCGGCCGCCGCTGACGCGCTGATGGCGCATTTTACCCTCTTTCGCAGCCGCTATCTGGCGGGTAAATCCCACGCGCCGCGCCATAGCCCTCCTAACGGGCCATCCGCGGGCGATGGTATTTGTCGCGCCTTAGCCCACGCATCGCGCGACACTGGCGGCCGCACGCCCTCCCCTGCGCCCGGGTCCATGTCCACTCCCCCGCCCATTCCCGCGTCTATGCCTGCCACAGCATCCATGCCCACTCCCACTGCCATGCCCGCTACAGCCCCCATGTCTGCCACCTCGCCCGCGCCACTGTCCCCCCCAGACAAAGTGTCCGCGTCGATGCGCCATCGTTTCGCCGCTCGACTCCCTTGGCTGCCGTCACAGCAGGAATGAAATAAAACGCGTACACTTATCCCGTCAACCAGCATGGGGATGCAGTAGATGAGTTTACGGGGACTGGAGGCGCTGCTGCGGCCAAAATCGATCGCGGTGGTCGGCGCATCGGACAAGCCCGGCCACGCCGGCAATCTGATGATGCGCAATCTGCTTGATGGCGGTTTCAACGGGCCGGTGCTGCCTGTGACGCCGAAATATCCGGCGGTCTGCGGCGTGCTCAGTTATCCCTCGGTGGCATCGCTGCCGCTGACGCCGGATCTGGCGGTGGTGTGTACCCACGCCCGGCGTAATACAGTGCTGCTGACCGCGCTCGGCGAACGGGGCTGTAAAACGGCCATCGTGTTGTCGTCGCCGGCGGCGCAATTCGATGAGCTGCGTGCCTGCGCCCAGCGTTTTGGCATGCGGTTGCTGGGGCCGAACAGTTTGGGGCTGCTGGCCCCCTGGCAGGGACTGAACGCCAGCTTTTCGCCGGTCCCCATACATCGCGGTAAACTGGCGTTTATCTCGCAGTCGGCGGCGGTTTCCAACACCGTGCTCGACTGGGCGCAGCAGCGCGCCATCGGCTTTTCCTATTTTATTGCCCTCGGCGACAGTATCGATATCGATGTCGACGATATGCTGGATTTCCTGGCGCGCGACGGTAAAACCAGCACAATATTGCTGCATCTGGAACATCTCTCCGACGCCCGACGGTTCCTCTCCGCCGCCCGCGGCGCGGCGCGCAATAAACCGATTCTGGTCATCAAAAGCGGGCGCACCATCCAGGCGCAGCGGCTGCTCAACTACCCTCCCGGCCTCGATGCCGCCTATGATGCCGCGATTCAGCGGGCGGGGCTGCTGCGGGTGCGCGACACCCATGAGCTGTTTTCGGCGGTGGAAACCTTAAGTCATATGAGCCCCTTGGGCGGCGAACGGCTGATGATCATCAGTAACGGCATTGCGCTGGCGGCGCTGGCGCTGGACGAGCTTCTGCGCCGTCACGGCCGGCTGGCGGAGCTGGACGATACCACCCTGGTGGCGCTGGCGCGCGCGCTCCCCTCGGCGTTAACGCCCGGCAACCCGCTGGATCTCGCCGACGATGCGACCCCGGATCGCTATCGCGCCGCGCTATTAGCGCTCATGGGCAGTAAGGATTACGACGCGCTGCTGATAATCCATGCCCCGAGCGCCACCGCGCCCAGTAGCCAGACCGCCACGGAAGTTATCGCCACGTTGGCCGGCGCTTCCCGCTCGCGGCCGGTTGCCGTATTGACCAACTGGAGCGGCGAGTTTTCTTCACAGCAGGCGCGCCGTCTGTTCACGGAGGCGGGCCTGCCAACCTACCGCACCCCCGAGGGGGCCGTGACGGCCTTTATGCATATGGCGGAGTACAGGCGCAATCAGCGCCAGTTGATGGAGACGCCGGCGCTGCCGATCGGGCTGACCATCGACGCCACCCATGTCCACCAGATGATCCGCCAGGCGCTGGATCAAGGTATCACCCGGCTGGAAACCCATGACGTTAGGCCCCTCGTTGAAGTTTATGGCATCAAGACCTTGCCCACCTGGATCGCCGCCGACAGCGACGACGCAGTGCGGCTCAGTGAAGGGCTTGGCTATCCGGTCGCGCTGAAGCTGCGTTCCGCCGATATCGCACATAAATCCGACGTACAGGGGGTGATGCTCGCGTTGCGCAACGTGGCGCAGGCGGCCAGCGCCATGCTGGAGCGGGCGGCGGTCACCTATCCGGACGCGCGCATCGAAGGCCTGGCGGTCCAGAGCATGGCCAGCCGCACCGGCACGCAGGAGCTGCGCATCAGCGTAGAGCAGGACCCTGTCTTCGGCCCGATTATTTTGTTAGGCGATGGCGAAAGCGACTGGCGCGCCGGCGCGCCGGTGGCGGTAGCGTTGCCGCCGCTTAATATGGCGCTGGCCCATCACCTGGTGCTACAGGGACTAAAGAAGGGCGCCCTACGCAATAACCGCCCGCAGTATCCGCTGGATACCGCGGCGCTCAGCCAACTGCTGGTGCAGGTGTCCGATTTGGTGGTGGACTGCCCGGAAATTATCGCGTTGAATATTCATCCGCTGCTGGCCTGCGGCAGCGATATGACGGCGCTGGATGTCAGTTTGCACTTAAGCGAGTACCACGGCGACGCCGGCGCGCGGCTGGCCATCCGGCCCTATCCGCGCCAGTTGGAGTCGGTCGTCACGCTCAATAATGGGCAACGTTGTTTGTTCCGGCCAATTTTGCCTGAAGATGAACCGCTCCTAAAAGCTTTCATCGGCCAGGTGACTCGCGAAGACCTCTATTACCGCTATTTCAGCGAAATTAGCGAATTTACCCATGAAGATTTGGCCTATATGACGCAAATCGACTACGATCGGGAAATGGCGTTCGTGGCGGTCACGCAACAACAAGACCGTGAAGTCATCATCGGCGTCACCCGCGTCATTGCCGATCCCGATAATACCGATGCGGAATTCGCGGTGCTGGTGCGTTCCGATTTGAAAAAACTGGGACTCGGGCGCATGCTGCTGGAGAAGATGATTGATTACGCCCGCGCCCATGGTCTGCAGCGGCTGACCGCCATTACTATGCCCAATAACCGCGGCATGATAACGCTGGCGCGCAAATTAGGCTTCACGGTGGATATTCAACTGCAGGATGGTATCGTCGCGCTGTCGCTGACGCTGGAACCGGCTACAGATTGCATTGCGCCGGCAGCGGGCAAGGATTAGCCGGGCAAATTGAAACATGCCCACAAGCGACAGAAGTAGTGGTATTATGGCCGATTCAACGCAAATGCCTGTTTGCACAGGGTCATTCCAACCTTCGATGATAAGAGAAGAAGCGCACTGTGATGTTGTCAACTTTTAAACGCAGCAAACACCAACAACACCTTGCACAACTGCCAAAAATCCCCCAGACGGTTGCAGATGTTAAAACGCTTTACAGCCCTGAAGATTTCTATCAAGCGCTCATACAGGCCATCGCCGGCGCCCGGCAACGGATTTATCTGGTCGCGCTGTATCTGGAGCAGGACCAAGGCGGCCAACGGATCCTTGAGGCCCTTTATCAGGCCAAATGCACCGACCCCACGCTTGAAATAGCGATTCTGGTTGACTGGCACCGGGCGCAGCGCGGCCGAATCGGCGCCGCCGCCGCCAACACCAACGCCGACTGGTACTGCCGGATGGCGCAAGCCCATCCCGGTGTGAACGTGCCGGTATACGGCGTGCCGGTCAATACCCGCGAAGCGTTGGGCGTTTTGCATTTGAAGGGTTTTATTGTCGACGGCGAGGTGATTTACAGCGGCGCCAGCCTGAACGATGTCTATCTGCATCAGCAGGATAAATACCGCTACGATCGCTACCAGATTATCCGTAACCAGCCGCTGGCGGACACGCTGCTCAACTATATTAAACAACATTTGCTCACGGCGCCGGCGGTGAACCGGCTGGACAACGCCGCCCGGCCGAAAAGCCTGGAGATAAAAAACGATACCCGCCTGTTCCGGCAGACCCTGCGGGAGGCCGGCTATCGTTATCAGGGTGAGGCAGGCCCCAATGAATTGGCCATTACCCCGCTGGTGGGATTGGGCAAACAAAGCCCGCTGAACAAAACGATCCACCATTTATTATGCTCGACCCGCGATACCTTGACGTTGTGTACCCCTTATTTCAATTTGCCCGCGCTGCTGGTGCGCGATCTCATCGGGTTGCTGCGCCTGGGCAGGCAGGTGGAAATCATTGTCGGTGATAAGACCGCCAACGATTTTTATATCCCGGAAGATCAGCCGTTCAAAATCATCGGCGCCCTGCCCTACCTGTATGAAATCAACCAGCGCCGCTTTCTTAGCCGTTTGCAGCGTTATGTGGACAATGGTCAACTGGTGGTGCGTCTGTGGAAAGACGACGACAACAGCTATCACTTGAAAGGTGTTTGGGTGGACCAAGAATGGCAATTGCTGACCGGCAACAACCTTAACCCGCGGGCCTGGCGGCTCGATCTGGAAAATGCGCTGCTGATCCACGATCCCACGCAGGCGCTGCGCCCGCAGCGTGAGCGTGAACTCGCCCTGATCCGTACCCACACCCGGACGGTACGGCACTTCACCGAGCTACAAAGCATCGCCGACTATCCGGTTAAAGTGCGTAAGCTTATTCGTCGTTTACGCCGTATCCGCATCGACCGTTTAATTAGCCGGATACTCTGAACAGGAATGCGATCTCTTCCCTGGAGCGTTTTCAGGTTCGTCAGTAAGCGTACGCCCAGCGCCGTCTGTTAATTCCCCATCAAGTTATTGAAGATGACGTCCATTATTTTTTTAATGGGCGCAATTCATGAAACAAACCCCACCAAAACCCTCAAGACGTCGTCCCAATTTCCCGCTGGACTTTAACATTAAGCTGGTAGAGCTGGCGCCAGTTGAACAGCAAATTGTCATTGATACCGTTATCCCGTGCCAACTTGGCAATGGATACACCGGGCTGGAGCGCCTGCTCAACCAGCTTAATGTTAAAGTCCAGCGGGAAATTGGGACGACGTCTTGAGGGTTTTGGTGGGGTTTGTTTCATGAATTGCACCCATTAAAAAAATAATGGACATCATCTTCAATAACTTGATGGGGAATTAACAGACGACGCTGGGCGTACGCTTACTATTTGGCCAGCGCGCTGGGAATGGTGCTGGTGGCGTTGATGGTATTGATAACGTTTGCGCATCAATTGCTGGTACGCCGCAGCTATATCCGCGCCCGCCCCTAAAGGCGCGAGGAGAAAGGTATGAGTCAGGCCGAATTATTTTGGCACCGCGGCGTGGTGGCCTTGCTGCTGGTGGTGCTGTTATTACCGCTGGCGGCAACGCTGGTTTATGCCCTCAGCACGACCTGGGGGGCCACAATTTTGCCGCTGGGTTTTCAGCTTAAATGGTTTGCGGATCTGTGGCGCGACCCGCGATTTTTGGCGGCGCTGGGGCATTCTTTGCTCATTTGCCTGGGCGCGCTGCTGCTGTCGGTCGTACTGGTGCTGCCGGTGATTTTCGTCATCGCCTATTATTTTCCCTGGCTGGACGGGGTGATGAACATCTTGATCCTGCTGCCGTTCGCCGTGCCGACGGTCGTCTCGTCGGTAGGACTGCTGCAGCTGTACTCCGATGGCCCGCTGGCGCTGACCGGTACCCCTTGGATCTTGGTCTGCTGCTATTTCACGCTAATACTGCCGTTTATTTACCGCGCCGTGAATAACAATTTGCAGGCAATCAATCTGCGCGATTTGATGAATGCGGCGCATTTGCTGGGCGCCAGCACCGCTCAGGCGGCGTTACTGGTCATCCTGCCCAATTTGCGCAAGGGCTGTATGATAGCGATGCTATTGTCATTCTCCTTTCTCATCGGCGAGTTCGTCTTCGCCAATCTGTTAGTGGGTAATCGCTACGAAACCCTGCAGGTCTATCTCTACAATATGCGCAACGGCAGCGGTCATTTCATCAGCGCGCTGGTCATTTCTTATTTTGTGGTGGTGCTGCTGTTGACATTGCTGGCCAATGCTCTCGTCAGGGAAAAGGAGTAAACATGGCGTATTTGACGGTTAAGCAGCTGAATAAACATTATGGTCCGACCCAGGTGTTCGTCAATATCGATTTCAGCGCCGACGAAGGCGAATTCGTCACGTTGCTGGGCCCAAGCGGCTGTGGGAAATCCACGCTGCTGTGCTGCCTGGCCGGTTTGACATCGGTGGACAGCGGCGAGATTATGTTGCAAGGACAGAACCTGGTGCCGCTGCCGCCGCAGCAGCGCGGTATCGGCATGGTGCTCCAGAGCTATGCGCTGTTTCCCAACATGACGGTCGCTGCCAATGTCGCGTTCGGTTTGAAAATGCTGAAGCTGGTGGCCGACGTGATCCGCCAGCGTACCGATGAGGCGCTGGCGCTGGTGGAGTTGCAAACCTTCGCCCACCGCTATCCCCATCAGCTTTCCGGCGGTCAGTGCCAGAGGGTGGCGTTGGCCCGGTCACTGGTGACCCGGCAGCAGCTATTGCTGCTCGATGAGCCGCTATCGGCGCTGGATGCGCGCATACGCCGCTATTTGCGCGATCAGATTCGCCTCATTCAGCAAGAGCTTAAATTAACCGCCATTTTCGTCACCCACGATCAGGAGGAGGCGCTGACGTTATCCGATAGAGTGGTGCTGATGAATCAGGGCCGCATCGTACAAAACGACAGCGCGGAAATGCTTTATACCCGGCCGGTGGACGCTTTCGCCGCCGGATTCATCGGCAATTACAATATCCTGGAGGGCGATCAGGCCAGCTCGCTGACCGGCCGGCGTTACACCACGCGGGTCGTGATACGGCCGGAATCCATTACGCTGCTGCCGGCCGGACAAGGGCTTGACTCGGTCATCCTCGGCCATAGTCTGTTGGGTAATGTGATCCGCTATCGGGTAGAATGTCGTCAGGTTTCGCTCGCGGTGGATGTTTTGAATCGTTCTGTGGCCGATCTCCATCCAAATGGCGGGCAAATTGGTCTACAGTTAGAGAGATCAACACTATGCGAGGTTGCCTGATTGCGCGGCCCCATGAATCTCCTTATCAGCATCGCAGGTAGGGAGCGCCGGTATTCATCTGCAAAAGGGAGCTTCAAATCGAGTGTTAATGCTGTTACATTTGCTGTCCGCCGTGGCGTTGCTGGTATGGGGCACCCATATCGTTAGCACGAGTATTATGCGTGTCTATGGTGCCCGTCTGCGGCAGGTGCTTAGCCGCAGCGTAGAGAAAAAAACCATGGCCTTTATGGCTGGTATCGGCGTGACCGCGCTGGTGCAGAGCAGCAATGCCACGGCGATGGTGGTGACGTCCTTCGTGGCCCAGAAATTGGTGACGCCGGCGCTGGTGATTATTCTCGGTGCCGATGTGGGTACCGCCCTGATGGCGCGGGTGCTGACCTTCGATCTTTCCTGGCTGTCGCCGCTGCTTATTTTCATCGGCGTTTGTCTGTTTCTCGGCCGTAAACAATCCCGCGCCGGGCAACTGGGCCGCGTCGCTATCGGCCTGGGCCTCATTCTGCTGGCTCTGGAACTGATTGTCAGCGCCTCCACGCCCATTACGCAGGCCAGCGGCATCAAAGTGCTGTTCTCTTCCCTTACCGGCGATATCCTGTTGGATGCGCTGACCGGGGCGTTGTTCGCCATTATCAGTCACTCCAGTCTGGCTGCGGTGCTGCTGACCGCGACCCTCTCCGCTACCGATGTCATCTCCTTCAAAGTGGCGCTGTGCCTGGCGATCGGCGCGAATCTCGGCAGCGGGATCCTGGCAATGCTTAACGCCAGCGGCCAGAACGCCGAGGGCAAACGCGTCGCTCTCGGCAGCCTGCTGTTTAAACTTATCGGTTGCCTGGTGCGCTGCCGTTTGTCTCGCCGCTGGCGGATTCGGAATTGGTCATCTATTTCCATGTGTTCTATAACCTGCTCCGCTGTCTGGCCATGGTGCTCTTCGCCGATCATATGGCGCGTCTGTGCAGTAAGTGGATTGCCGATACTCCGATAGACGATCGCAGCGTGCGCCACTTGGACACCAGCGCGCTGGATACGCCCGCGCTGGCGCTGGTGAACGCCGCCCGTGAAACGCTGCGCATGGGTGACGTGGTGGAAAGCATGTTGCTGTTGCACACCGAGGTGCTGCACGGGCAGGTTGAAAAAAACCGCGAAGTACGCCGTCTGGACGACGACGTTGATGTGCTGTACACGGTCATTAAACTTTATCTGGCGCAGATCCCGAAGGAAGATCTGGACGAAGCGGATTCGCGCCGCTGGGCGGAAATCATTGAAATGGCCCTCAATCTGGAACAGGTGGGGGATATTATAGAACGCATGACAGGGGATATTGCCGCCAAATCGCTGAATGCGTGCCGGGCTTTCTCCGCCCAGGGCATGAAGGAGCTGGATACGCTGCATGAGCAGCTGATGTCAAACCTGCGCTTAAGCCTGTCGGTGTTTTTGTCGAACGATATGACCAGCGTCCGCCGCCTGCGCCGTGCCAAGCACCGCTTTCGTATCACCGACCGCCGTTATGCGCACGCCCATGTGGATCGGTTGCACCAGCAGAATGTGCAGAGTTTGGAAACCAGTTCGCTGCATTTGAGCCTGCTGGGGGATCTGAAACGGGTCAATTCGCTGTTCTGCTCGGTGGCCTATAACGTGCTGGAGCTGGACGAGGAGTCGGAAGAGGATGAGGTCCGCGAGCGTGACGACAACCGGCCGCCGGTACGCCCTGACGGCGCGGCGCGGGGCCGCCAGAATGGCGTCGCATGGCCCGCCCGTGTCATTCTGGCTTTCTGCCGCCACGCCGGCGGGTGAGGGATGTGGAAGGCTCGGCCGTCTCCGCGGAGGATAAGGGGGACGGTATGCTCGCCGGTTTAATCGTCGGTGACGGCGGGCTCTAAGCCCGTCGCCGGGCAGGCTTAGTCGAACAGCGCGCCGTGCAAGGTTCTTACCACCTGCTCGGCGTCGCCGCCCGGCACCAGCAGGCAGAGATTATGGCTGCTGGCGCCGTAGCAAATGAGCCGGATATTGAACTGATCCAGGACGCCGAAGACCTCTTTTCCCACCCCGCAAGCCTGCGACAATTTATTGCCAATCAATGCCACCAACGCCAGATCCTCTTCCACTTCTACCCGGCAAAGGGAGGAGAGTTCGGTCAGCAGCGCTTGCGTCAGCAGGCTCGCGCCGGTGGTGGTGGTGCCGGTAGTGTCCATGGTGAGCGCCACGCTGACCTCGGACGTGGTTATAAGATCCACCGAAATCGCATGTCGCGCCAGAATATTAAACACCTCCGCCAGAAAAGCCCGGGCGTGCAGCATGTTGAGGCTATGCAGCGTCAGCAGCGTTTGGCGCCGGCGCAGGGCCAGGGCGCGGAACAGCGGCGGATTGTCGGTGTGATTATAAACCAGGGTACCGCCGGCGGCGGGATCTTTACTGGAGCCGACGAACACCGGAATCGCGCTGCGCACCGCCGGCAGTAGCGTCGCCGGATGCAGAATTTTAGCGCCAAAGGTGGCCATTTCCGTCGCTTCCTCGAAGCTGATTTCATCGATGCGCTTGGCCTGCGGGACGACGCGCGGATCGGTGGTATAGATGCCGGGCACATCGGTCCATATATCGATGCGCCCCGCCTCCAGCGCTTCTCCCAGCAATGCCGCGGTATAATCGCTACCGCCTCGGCCGAGGGTGGTGGTGCGCCCTTTTGCCTCGCTGCCGATAAAACCCTGGGTAATGACCAGCTCGCTTTCCAGGCGCGGCAGCAGCAGGGTGCGCGTTTGCGCCTTGAGCATATGGCTGTCTGGCTCGGCGCGGCCAAACTGATCGTTGGTGCGCATCACTTTACGCACATCAAACCACGTCGCCGCCACGCCCCGCTGCCGCAAGACTTCCACAAACAGCAGGGTCGACATCAGCTCGCCGTGGCTGACCAACTCATCGGTCAGCGCAAGTGATGTCGCAAGGCCCGCCGCTTCGGCGAGCATAGCGATGTTATCAATCATCCGATCGATCTCTTCGCGGATCACCGTTTGCTCGGCCAGACGGTCGATAATGCTATATTGGATGCGGCGGATTTCGTCCAGATAGTAGGCGCGACGCTCCGCTTCGTTGCCTTCCGACAACGCTACCAACACATTGGTGACGCCGGCCGAAGCGGAAAGCACCACTAGATGCACCGCGGGATTGGCTAATATGATATCCGCACTGCGGTTCATCGCGTCGAAATCGGCCACGCTGGTGCCGCCGAATTTGGCTACCCGCAGGGGAGCAGCAGAGTTGTTTGACATGCCTAAAAATGCCTCGTGTCAGATGCCATGGCTGGTGACATCGGTGATATCAGACCAGGCACGAGTCAAGCGCGGGAAACAGGGAGCAGGCGTAGAAGTTGGCTACGGTACACCCAGAAGCGCCCCACCGTGCCGATCGCCTGGTGGCGAACAATGCTGGTGACAACCCAGGGGATTCAGCCCCTGTGGTCGACGGCGGCCGGCCCGTATGCCCGCTATCGTCTCGGCGTCGCTCCCCCTGGGGTGTGATCGCGGGAAAACGGATCCTCCCACACCCTGCCTGGGCGACGCGCCTCTTCTGGTTCACGCATCAGATGCGTCACTAGGCCATTAGAAATAACGGGTAATAACGTTGATGTCAACGTGGCAGCACGTGATTTTATTATCGCCGGCCCGATTCCCGGCAGGCGATAATTTGCAGCAGGAAAAACAGCGCGAGTCTGTTAGGCTGAATATAGGCATGCCGCGCGGCCGATGCCGGTTTTCACTCGGGGCGACACGTTAGCGCAAGAAAAAGCATCCCCAGCGCGGTGTTAAGCGATACAATCAAAAAAATATGCGACGATTTAATCACCTATAAGAGTGTTGTTATGAAAAATATCAATCCCAGTCATACCGCGGCCTGGAAAGCGCTGCAACAACATTTCGACTCGATGAAAGACGTGCAGATAAGCGACCTGTTCGCGCAAGAGCCGGATCGTTTTTCCGCCTTCTCGGCAACGTTCGACGACCAGATGCTGGTGGATTACTCCAAAAACCGCATTACCGCCGAGACCTTGACCCGCTTGTTGGCGCTGGCGGACGAATGTGGCGTTAAGGACGCGATTGCCGCCATGTTCAACGGCGAGAAAATCAACCGTACCGAGGACAGGGCGGTGCTGTATGTGGCGTTACGCAACCGCAGCAATACACCGATTAACGTTGACGGCAAGGATGTGATGCCGGACGTTAATGCGGTGCTGGCGAAAATGAAACAATTCTGCGAGCGGGTGATCGGCGGCGAATGGAAAGGGTATACCGGCCGCACCATCACCGATATCGTCAATATCGGTATCGGTGGCTCCGATCTTGGCCCGTATATGGTGACCGAGGCGCTACGGCCTTACAAAAACCATCTACACATGCATTATGTGTCCAACGTTGACGGCACCCATATCGCTGAAACGATTAAGGACCTGGATCCGGCGGCCACCTTATTCCTGGTGGCGTCCAAAACCTTTACCACCCAGGAAACCATGACCAATGCCCACAGCGCGCGGGATTGGTTCCTGAAAACCGCCGGTGATGAGAAACATGTCTCCCGCCATTTCGCCGCCTTGTCCACCAACGCCAAAGCGGTAGCGGAATTTGGCATCGATACCGAAAATATGTTTGAGTTCTGGGACTGGGTTGGCGGTCGCTATTCGCTGTGGTCCGCCATCGGTTTATCCATTGCGCTGTCGCTTGGCTTTGAGAATTTTGAAAAACTGCTCAGCGGCGCGCACGCCATGGACCATCATTTCATCGAAACACCGCTGGATAAGAATTTACCGGTACTGTTGGCGCTCATCGGCATTTGGTATAACAATTTCTACGGAATGGAAACCGAAGCAATACTGCCTTACGATCAATATATGCACCGCTTCGCGGCCTATTTCCAGCAGGCTAATATGGAGTCCAACGGGAAATATGTCGATCGCGAGGGGCATCCCGTGAGCTATCAAACCGGGCCTATTATCTGGGGTGAACCGGGCACCAACGGGCAGCATGCATTTTATCAGCTGATTCACCAGGGGACGAAAATCGTGCCTTGCGATTTTATCGCACCCGCCATCAGCCATAATCCGCTTGCCGATCACCACGCCAAACTGCTGTCCAATTTCTTCGCTCAGACCGAAGCGCTGGCCTTTGGCAAATCACGCGACGTCGTGGAGCAAGAATTCAGCGCGGCCGGGAAATCGCCGGATCAGGTGCGGCACGTGGCGCCGTTTAAAGTGTTTGAGGGCCACCGCCCCACCAACTCTATTTTGCTGCGCGAGATTACCCCCTATAGCCTAGGGGCGCTGATTGCGCTGTACGAGCACAAAATTTTCACGCAAGGGGCGATATTGAATATCTATACCTTCGACCAGTGGGGCGTTGAGTTGGGCAAGCAGCTCGCCAATCGCATTTTGCCGGAATTGGCGCAGGATAATCCGATTGACGCCCATGATAGTTCTACCAACGGCTTGATCAATCGTTATAAATCCTGGCGTCACTGATAAATTTTCCTTGTGGGAGAGCGGCCGGTCTCTGGCCGCTTTACTTCCCGCGCGAGGCCACCAATAACCTAAAGCGTGACGCCGGTGGCTATTTAGAAACACTTTTAGGGTTATTCTTAAAAATACCCCGTCCGTCGCCGATTTTGGGCAATGAAAAATAGCGGTGTTAACCTCCTATTAGGCTTTAATAATCAGGGAATTAGGTCAAAACAAGTTTAAGCGCCGTAGCCCTTCATAGCTTAAGTTGACGTTATTGAGGGATGCAACTTTTAGCCTTGCGCGCGGTCCACCTGATAAGCCTTTCAGCAAATTATCGCGACAATAATGGAGTGATGGCGCTATTTAATTTTACATGCCGATAACAAGACAGTGAAATATATCGCTTTGCTCTGTTCTTACCCGCCTTTCAGCACTTTTGCGACCTTCTCATTAGCCAAGAATGCAATCTGTATTTTATTGCATTATATTTCTTTATTATTATATAATTAATATAATCATTATATTTACTATAGTAACCATCATAATAAGTTAAATGTATTTAATATGAAACTGTTAAGTGTAGTAATAGCTGCAGCGTTGATGGTGAGTGGTTCCTACGCGATCGCTGCACCGGCGACCGCAACCGGTACTGACCAAGGCGGCACCGCCGGCGGCGCTACGGCTTCCGGTCTGAGCGCTGGTTCAGCCACTGCGGTGGGTGTCGGCGCGATCGCTGTTATCGCTGGCGCGGCGTTGATCTCCTCCCACAACGACGATAATGGTGGCGGCAGCAACACCAGCACCACGACTTCAATGTTCTAATTAAAAAATAATCAGTAACCACGAAAGTGTGGTTATTTTTTGGACATTTTTCGTTTAGGACGAAACGACGTGCGCTATTTCTTTTTGTTAGTAGTGTGCTTGCTGTTGGCTGCTTGCAGTCAGTCACAAAAGAGTATAGGTGATACGTTCGCATTGGCCATTTTTGGGACGCCTGACGTTGAGATGACGCTAGCCCAGGTGCGTACGATCCCTTACGCCAGTATGTACGCCAAAGTGAACGACGGGTCGCAAATCTTTGTGGTGTTGGCGTATGCCGAACAGGGTGATCTCAAATGGGCTATCCGCGATCAGGCTATGCTGGGCACGCGTAATGGCCGTCTTATCAAAACCCTGGGACTGCCGGATAACCTGTTGGAAGTGACCAACCTCGACACCGATCCCCTGATCCATCCCAATAGCATCCTCAATGGCACCGAATGGACCTCTACTCGGTCGTGGACGGAGAAAGGCCAGCTGCGGGCCGTGACGTTCATATCCTGGTTCAGCCTGGCGGACAATGAAACCCTTACGATACTTAATGTCCCCCACGCGACCCGCGTGCTTGAAGAAGATGTCACCGTTGTCGAGCTGAAAACGCACTACCGTAACCGTTACTGGGTCGATGCGCGATCCGGCGCCGTGATAAAAACCGAACAATCTATTGGCCCGGATTACTTCCCGATTGAAACCACCACTTTAAATCCCTATAAACCATGAAAAAACAACTCTTAGTCGCCGTGAGTTTATGTGCTGGTTTTATTGCGTCCGCTCTGGCCGACAGCCGGGTGGCGATTCATTATCCTGGGTAATCCGTAAGCGCCCCGTGGAGGACGTCTTGAATTATTGGTGGGTTTGTTGTATGGGACAGTAAACCTACGTTACACGCTTATGCTCATTGCATTTTCACATTGTATTGATTTTAATAACTTTTATTTCCATCCCGGTTTGAGTG
>NZ_JBLKSS010000090.1:0-14512 GCF_047607725.1 Sodalis sp. (in: enterobacteria)
AGCAGCAGCATCCTGATCAGTCAACTGCCGGTAAAAAAATGGTATGGACTGATAGAAAACCCCACGACAGCTGACGCGTTACTCGATCGGCTAGTACACCCCAGCTATCGACTGGAACTTAAAGGCGAATCACTACGCAACGAGCAAGGAGTAGCCAGCACAGGAAAAATAGACTAAAATCGAGTCAGAAGATGAGCGAACATGTGATCGAATATCACTGGAATGGGTGATCGAAAAATATCGGAATAACTGATCGGATGTCGCCGGAACAGATGATCGGATACGTCGGAATCTGCATGTGGCCCGCCAGCAGGATTTAAAGCGTAGATAAGCCGATAACAACATGGAGCACATCCCCTGTAAAAGGGATCACCCTAACCAGGCTTCGCATTGAAAAAAACAACTTTTTTGCGCACGCTTAGCGAATAATGTGCTTTAACATCGCAGGGACGTAACGGCGGCCTGGCGCTCGTTTCACGCCTTGGTCAATAACGATGGATTGCCTGGCGGGATGAGGGCGCAACCTTTATTAAAGCACTCGTCTATCCGGTTACGCTATGCGGCGTTATGCTGGCTGTCGTCTCTGACCATCCTGCGTCATACTAGAGCTTCATCACCGGCCGTGAGGTTATTTCCATAGCGCCGCCGCCGGGATTTTTTGTGCGGCAGTAAAGGCGCGCTCTGCCTAAGCAGGCCGCCGCGTTGGCCGTTAACTTTATCTTCTGGATCGTTATGGAATCACGTATCGGGCCCTTTTGGCCATTGATAGTATTAACGCTGGCATTGCAGGACGGCGCCCAGTCAGCCATTGATTCGCAGGGTGGAATGACCGCTGCGGGAGAGGCGTCCTCCGTTGCCGCGTCCGAGCAGGCTGACATCGCCGGCGTCACGCAAACGACAGATACCGCCGCCGCGCCGATGGATATGCCGGTGTGCCAGGAGGTGGTGGATGAGGTCAATGTCTATACCGGCCCCGACGGAATCGATGTATTGGTACTGCGTTAGGCCCCACCCGGGTAAGCGAAGCGCTGGTGCAGTTCAGTGGCAGCAAGCACGCCTGGGAGGGCAAGATCCAAAGCTGGAAGTAAAAAAAACCGCCGCGGAGAGCCTTTATTGGCTCAATGTGCAGGGCAAACGCTTTGTCACGCTCACCATCGCTAAAGACGGCTCGGGACGCCTCACCTTGCCCGGTGAGACAAAGGCTTATCCGGTCGCCTATGATGCTGCGCTGTCAGCGCAACTGAGTCCGCAATATTTCCTGGCGGATTACCTAAGCCGCAATTAATCTGCATCAAGGCATCAAGGCATCAAGGCATCAAGGCGTTAGGCGGTTTGGCGTGACAAGGCCGGCCTGAAACGACGTGGATTTAGGCGGCGTGGGTCGGTGCGTTTAATTTAGCCCGGCGCGCCTGGCGGAGTATCCACGAACGGCGGGTTGCAGCCGTGGCACTGGCGGTCCTATCGACGTGCCGGTTCAACCAGGGGATACCCCTGGGGTAATCAGGCCCGCCAGCCAATCCATAAACACCTTTACCCGCGGGGGGAGATGGCGACGGTGGGCATAAAGTAGCGTGATATCCATGGGCGGCGGCAGGTAATCGGGTAAAATTTCCACCAGTTGACCGGTGGTGAAAAGGTCAACATACCGGGCGACGGGGACCTGGATAATTCCCAGTCCGTGCAGGCAGGCCGCTTCATAGGCATCGGCATTATTCACCGTGACCCGGGCGGGCATTTGGCGGCTAACTATCCGGCCCTGTTGCTGATAGACAAATCCCTCCGATTGCGACCCCAAAACTTGGACGTAATCTATCAATACATGATGGTCCAGGTCGGCGGGGGTGTCGGGTATGCCGTGTGCCTGCAAGTAGGCCGGACTGGCGCAATTGACCATGCGCAGTTTTCCCAGGCGTCGCGCTACCAGGTTGGCGTCGTCTAACTGGCCGATGCGCACCACGCAATCGAAACCTTCGCGCACCACATCCACCCGTCTGGCGGTGCAACTTATTTCCACTTGGATAGCCGGATACGCCTGCAAAAACTCCCCTAGCCGAGGAAAAACCTCCAGCCGGGCAAAGGCCGTGGGCATGTCGACGCGTAGCCTGCCGGCCAGCCCCGGTCCCTGCTGGCGGAACAAGCCGTCCAGTTCATCCATCGAGGCGAGCACTTCCCGCGCGCGTTCATACAGAACCAGGCCGTCCTGCGTCGGCGTCACCCGGCGGATGGTGCGATGCAGTAATCGGGCGCCCATCACGCTCTCGAGTGTCTGAATGTGTTCGGACATGGTAGATTTAGGCAGACCGAGACTGTTGCCCGCCTGGGTAAAACTTGCCAGCTCGACAACCCGCACAAAGCTTTGCAGTAGCGCCAGTTTGTTCATCATCGCTTCCTTGATTGTTAGTTTTTATTGAACAGTATTTCCGGATTAACGCTCTTTATCTCTTTCGCTCCGGTCAATATTCTTAGTAATACAGTCGCTGTTCTGCGTCAACCGGCGCAGGATTATTCGATCGCAAGCCATAGGAGTTTTGCTATGAGTCGTCCCATTGCATTAATCACCGGCGCCAGCCGCGGATTGGGCTACAACGCAGCTATTCATCTTGCCGTTGCCGGTTTCGATATTATTGGCACTTATCACTCCCGGGAAGAGGAAGCGCAGGCGCTGGTAAAAGAAATTGAATGGAGCGGGGCCCGGGCGGCCATGTTGCAGCTTGATACCGGGGAGAGTAGCCGTTTTGCCGGTTTCGTCAGCGATCTGCAGCGGGTACTGAAGGATAAGTTTAGCCAAACGCAGTTTCACCATTTGGTGAACAATGTCGGGATTGGCATTCATGCCGAGTTTGACGCGACCGACAAAGCGCAGTTCGACCAATTGATGCGTATCAATTTCAAAGGCCCGTTCTTCCTAACCCAGGCATTACTGCCGCTGCTGGCCGACGGCGGCAGTATTTTAAATATGTCGAGCGGGCTTACGCGCTTCACTACACCCGGCTTTGCCGCCTATGCCGCGACAAAAGGGGCGATGGAAGTATTGACCCGTTATCAAGCCAAAGAGCTGGGCAGCCGCGGGATACGGGTTAATATTCTCGCGCCTGGCGCGATCGAGTCGGATTTCGCCGGCGGCACGGTGCGGGACAATAAGCAGGTGAATCAGGTCATCACCGAGAATACCGTCTTGGGACGGGTGGGGCTGCCGGATGATATCGGCGCGGCGGTCGTGGCGCTGCTGAGCGATAATTGCCACTGGATGACCGCTCAGCGCGTTGAGGCGGCCGGCGGAATGTACCTTTAACCCGTTGCGGCCCAGCCGGGAGCGCAGGGGCGCCAAGCGCCGAGGGCGGGGCGGCTACTGACGGTATTATGTTGCCGCGGAGCCGGAGGCCCTGGCGATGGTGAAGGAAGCGCAGCGGGCAGCGGGTAAGGAGACGGCACCCGGTGAAAGCGGCTCAGGCAATGCGCCGTCCGGGCCGTCGCTCCACCTATGTCAGCCGGCCCGACCGCGGGGCAATGATGTTTGCTATCCCACCGGCTAGGCCGGAGAGAGGTCCACCGCGCCGTCATGCCTATGCTCGCGCTCGCCTTTGAACAATACCTGTCTTCCTTTGATCATCATGGGCCTGCGCTCGGCGTAATTAAAACGCGCCCGCCCCGATATTTGTAGGCACACGCCAGCGCCAATCACTCCATGCGCCTATGCACCTTTAATCTTCTTGCGTTTGCCGTGTTCAAAACACGGGTGTTCTTGAACATTACAGGAACGTGTTTGTCCTGATCACTGTTCATACCCGGCAGCCACGCTATAACGGCACGCGCCTGCTCAGGCCCTCTTTACGCTTTCTTAACCCCCCTCTTTCCCCCTAATAAAACTTTTCATTAAAAATAGTTAATAAGCTCTTGCAAAATTGACCTGAATTTACATAATTACTAACTATTATAATAATTATTATCATTCACATTTAACCGGGTAAAAAGTATATGTACAGCGCGCGTCTCGCTTTTCCTGCGGCGAAGATTTCTTCGCCGTGTCTGTTGGCGTTATTGATTAGCGCCAGCTGCGGCTCATTAGCCGTACCGGCCTTTGCCGTCACCACCCCAGCGACATCCACGGCAGCGACGACCTCCGCTACCGCGGCCCCGGCAGCAACCGGCGGCGGTGCGCCCACTGCTACGACCGGTAACGGCACGGAAACCATTACCGTTGTAGCAAAACCGGACAACGGCTTTACCCCTGGCGGCGATCGGCTGGTACCGGCCTATTTGGATGGCCAGATCGCCAACGGCGGCCGGTTGGGGCTGTTGGGCGAACAGTCGACACAAGATGTGCCGTTTAACGTGGTCGGCTATACCTCTAAGCTGATGCAGGATCAGCAGACCCGCTCTATCAGTGACGTCGTGCGCAATGATGCCTCCGTGCAGACTTATTATGGCTACGGTAGTACTCAGGAAGTATTCAAGGTGCGTGGGTTTGAGCTGGCGAGTGAAGATATCTCCTATTGCGGTCTCTATGGCGTGCTGCTGCGCCAATTTGTCGCCACCGAGCTGGCGGAACGCGTCGAATTGCTCAAAGGCTCCAGTGCGTTCCTGAACGGCGTTCCCCCCGGGCGGTACCGGGGTGGGGGGCACCGTTAACATCGAACCGAAACGCGCCTGCAACGAGCCTCTGAACCACGTTTCCGTCGACTATACCTCTAAATCTCAGGTTGGCGGCGCCTTTGACGTCGCGCGCCGCTTTGGCGATAACAATCAATGGGGCGTGCGGGTCAGCGGCGTGCATCGTGAAGGCGAGACGGAGGTGGACGAGCAGAAACGTCGTCTGACGCTGGGCACCATCGGCCTGGATTACCGCGGTGACCGTTTCCGCGCCTCGCTGGATGCGGGCGCCGAAAAACAAACGGTTCACGGCGCCCGTTTGGTAGTGTACACCTCCGGTATGGATAAGAGCCTCAAGGCGCCCTCCGCCACCACCAACTACGGTCAGAAGTGGGCCTTTACCAACACTGAAAGCCAATTTGGCGCGCTGCGTGGCGAATATGATCTGACCAACGACTGGACGGTCTATGGTGCGGTCGGCGGCAATCATACCCATGAGTACGGCTCTTACTCAGCGCCTACTTCTTATAATGACAGCGGCGACGCCACCATGGGTCAGATGCGAGTACCCTATTTCTCCGACAGCTTCTCCAGTCAGGCGGGCATACGCGGGAAGTTTGACACCGGTTTTATCAATCATAACGTCAATCTGGGTTACTCCAGCAGCTATACCCGTGTGCGTACGGCCTATCAGATATCAGCCCAAAGTATTGCCAGCAATATCTACGATCCAACTTATGCCGATGAACCCACTGATGCCACTTATGCGGGTGGTAAGATGGGCGATCCTGGCGTCACCAATCGGGTCTATAACAGCGGCGTAAGCCTATCGGATACGTTGTCGATGCTCGACGATCGGCTGAAAGTGATTGCCGGCCTGCGTCGTCAGAGCGTGAATGTCACTAATTACGCCTACACCGGCGAGCAGTCGGACAAATTCGAGCGCACCAAGGTAACGCCGGCCTTTGGCCTGGTAGTGAAACCCTGGGAGCACATCTCTCTGTATGCTAACTATATCGAAGCGCTGCAGGCCGGTGAAACCGCCGGCAGTACTTATAATACCGGCACCGTGGTCAACGGCGGCCAGGTCACCGGCATCGAAACCTCGAAGCAAAACGAAGTGGGGGTGAAAGCGGATTACGGCTGTGTCGCCGGCTCGCTGGCGATATTTGAAATCAAAAAGCCGGTGGCGGCCTATCGCTATCTGGGGACCAGCAACGGCAACGCACAATATGAATACGGCAACTACGCCGAAGAGCGCAACCGCGGTATTGAGCTGAATCTGTTCGGCGAGCCGGTGGTCGGCGTGCGCCTGAACGGCAGCGCCACCTGGATGGATCCGGAGTTGACCAAAACCCAGGACGGCGCCAACGATGGCAACGACGCCATCGGCGTACCGTGCTATCAATTCGTGCTGGGTGGCGAATGGGATCTGCCGGGGCTTAGCGGCGTCACCGCCACCGGCCGTGTAATACGTTCCGGTTCGCAATATATTGATGAAGCCAACGACCTGAAAGCCAGCGGCTGGACCCGCCTGGATTTAGGCGTGCGTTACGACATGCAACTGCCGAAAAACAATATCGTCTGGCGCGCCAACGTGGAAAACGTCACCAACGAAAATTACTGGGCCTCAGCCAGCAATGGCTACCTGACCCAGGGTGATCCGCGCTCGCTGAAACTCTCCATGACCGTGGACTTCTAAGCACCACGCGGCTGGCGCTTGCCGCCCTGTGGTATAGACGCACCGGCAAGCCGGTGCGTTTTTTTTGCCCTACCGGCGGCGGCGCAGCGCCCGTCGCCCCACCCGGTTAAAAATTTCGTTACGCCGGCCGATAGTTGATAACGGCTTTTTAACTGCCGGGAAAATGATCTACTATCATCGGGGTTCGCGTTTGCGGAGAGATTTTCTCGCGCGTCCTGTACATTGCCGCAAAAGTTAGAAACTAAGGAAAGCATGGAAATCTTTTTTACGATTCTTATCCTCACCCTTATCGTGTCCCTATCCGGGGTAGTGACACGTATCCTACCGTTTCAAATTCCGCTGCCCTTGATGCAAATCGCGCTCGGCGCGCTGCTTGCCTGGCCCAAATTCGGCCTGCACGTCGATTTTAATCCGGAGCTTTTCCTGGTGCTGTTCATCCCGCCGCTGCTGTTTTCCGACGGCTGGAAGACGCCGCCGCGCGAATTTTTGCGTCACGGCGGCGAGATAGTGGCGCTGGCGCTGGTATTGGTCATTATCACGGTGGTGGGAATCGGTTATCTGATTTACTGGATGGTGCCGGGCATCCCGCTGGTGGCGGCGCTTCGCTTGAGTTTGTCAAAGTGGCGGCAGGCGGTCTGCTGGCCGGCGTGGCGGTGACGTGGGGGTACAGCAAGTCCCTGCGGCTTATCACCCGCTGGAGCGGCGACGCCGCCGCGACGCAGACGGTGCTGTTGCTGTTGCTGCCGTTCGCCGCCTATCTGATTGCCGAACATATCGGCGTTTCCGGCATCCTGGCCGCGGTGGCGTCGGGCATGACCATCGGCCAATCGGGCATTATCCGCAACGCGCCGCTGGCGATGCGCCTGCGCGGCAATAGCGTCTGGGCGATGCTGGAGTTTGTGTTCAACGGCATGGTGTTTATTATGTTGGGGCTACAGCTGCCCGACATTCTTGAGACATCTATTACCCAGGCTGAACTGGATCCCACCATCCAAACCTGGATGCTGTTTACCGATGTGATTCTTATCTACGCCGCGCTGATGGTGCTACGTTTCGGCTGGCTGTGGCTGATGAAACGCATCAGTTTGCGCTTTATGACCAAGCGGCCGATGGTGTTCGGCGACTATAGCACCCGCGAGATTCTGATAGCCTCTTTCGCCGGCGTGCGCGGCGCCATCACGCTTGCGGGTGTGCTGTCGATACCCCTTCTGCTCAGTGACGGCTCAGCGTTTCCCTCGCGCTATCAGCTGGTGTTTATCGCTACCGGCGTGATCCTGTTTTCCCTAATCTGCGGCGTGATTGTTCTGCCGCTGTTGTTGCGCGGTATTCAGGTGTCCGACAAGGCGCAGCACCGCCAGGAAGAGCGCATGGCGCGCGCGGCGGCGGCGGAAGTGGCTATTGAAAGCCTGCATAAAATGGAAGAGCGGCTGGCCAATAGCCAGGAAGAGAATATCGACACTCAGATCCTAAATGAAGTCAGCGCCCGGGTTATCGGCAATCTACGCCGCCGGATTGACGGTAATGACGACGCGGATAGCGCGCTGCTGATTGAAAAGCTGGAGCGGCGCATGCGGCTAAATGCGCTGCGCGCCGAGTGCGGTGAATATTATCATTTACGCGCGCAGCAAAAAATCAGCAATGAAACGCTGATGAAGTTACTGCACGATTTGGATCTGCTGGAAGCGCTGCTGGTCGAGCACGAATAAGGCGCGCCGTCGGGCCGCCGCTCCCTGCGCCCTCACGCGCTAGCCGCCCGCTGGGCCGCGCGGCTAGCGGGGTGCTTGCTGCGTCCCCCTCAGCCGCTCGCCGGGGAGCCAGCGTTCGCAGCAGGCGACAATCCACGCCTGCGCGCCATGGGATAGATAGCTGTTCTGACGCCAGATAAGCCCGAGTTGCCACAGCATTTGCGGCATTAGCGGCAGCCAGAGCAGACGTTGACTATCCAACCGCCGGCAGAGGGGTTCCTGCAGCACCGCTAATCCGATGCCGGCTTCTACCATCGCCGCCAGAAAATCCCACTGGCCGCTGCGTACCGCAATTTGCGGCTCAATCCCGGCCGCATCGAAAGCGTCGAGCAATTGCCGGTAGAGCGAAAAGTCTTCGTTATAAATTAATACCGGCCACTCGCCCAGTAGCGTAAAGGGCACTTCCCGCTGCGTCAGCCAGGGCGCGCGCCGCGGCACTACCGCGCACGAACAGCGGCAGCGCCGCGAGGTCGGGGTCGACTTCGGCGGTCAAGGCGGTCAGTGCCAGATCCAGCCCTCCAGCCAGCACCGCCTGCTGCATGGTGACGCCGCCAAATTCGGCTATCTCCAGTTCGATGCCCGGATAGCGCTGACGGAAATCGCCGATAAGCTCCGCCATTTGCGTCCCCACCATCGGCGGGATCCCCCAACCGTAGCCGGCCTTTGCGCAGGGCTGTAATATCCTCGAGTTCCGCCTTTAGTTGCCAGAATTCATCAAGGATCGCCAAGCCGCGCTGATAGACCGCCCGGCCGCTATCGGTCATCTTGAGCACGTCTCCTTCACGAACGATCAGCTGGCAATCCAGCTCCTCCTCAAGATGTTTGAGCATTTTGCTGATAGTGGGCTGGGTCACGTAGAGCTTGGCGGCCGCCCGGGTAAAGCTTTGTTGCCGGATCACCTCGACAAAATAGCGCAGCGTTCGGATGTCCATTCACTATTCCTGGAGGGCATAATTTCTATGATATTAATTCATTTTCAGCAATATTTACTAGCCGCCTATACTGTGATCAATCTCACATTAATAAGGGTATCGCTATGCCGCTGACCGGGCGCCTCGTTATGCCGCCGCGTTGGGTTCGAGTGCAGGTGCCGTTGCAGATGGCGCTGTACGTCGGGTTATTTGCGCTGGCGCAGCAGCTGGTGCTGCGCTTGCATTTGCCATTGCCGGCCAATATCGGCGGCATGTTCTTGCTGCTGGCGCTTATTTTATTGCGCATCCTTCCCCTGCGTTGGGTGCGCGACGGCGCCCGCTGGCTGCTGACGGAAATGCTGTTGTTCTTCGTGCCGGCGGTCGTGGCGGTGGTGAATTACACTCAGCTGCTGCGCGTGGAGGGATGGCGAATCTTTCTGGTGATCACTGTGAGTACCGCCTTGGTACTGGGGATCACCGCGTTGGAGGTGGACCGGGTCTATCGTTTTGAACTCTGGCTGGCGCGCAGGAAACGACATGAGCAGTGATTTTATGCTGGGGGCGCTGTGTCTGCTGGTCATGCTGCTGCTCTATTTTTTTAACAAGCATCTTTATCGCCGTTTCCATCATCTGCCGCTGATGCCGCTGATTTTTACGCCGGCGGTGCTGGTATTATTGCTGGTCCTAACCCATATATCTTACCAGCACTACATGGGCGAGGCTCGCTGGCTATTATGGCTGCTGGGGCCGGCCACCATTGCTTTCGCGGTACCGGTTTATGAAAATATGGCCATCATCCGCCGGCATTGGCTTTCCTTGAGCGCCGGGGTCATCACCTCTACCGTGGTGGCGGTGGGCAGCTCAGTGTGGCTGGCGCGGCTGCTGGCGCTGCCGGAAGTGGTACAGTGCAGCCTGTCAGTGCGTTCAATCACCACCCCCTTTGCGCTGGCGGCGGCGGAACAGGTGGGTGGCCAGCCGGATTTGGTCACGCTGTTCGTGGTGATTACCGGCGTGTTCGGCATGGCGGTTGGCGATATATTGTTTTTGCGTCTGTCGGTGCGTGCCGGCGTGGCGCGCGGGGCGGGATTGGGCGCTTCCTCCCACGGCGCAGGTACCGCCCGCGTTTATGAAATGGGGCAACGGGAAGGGGTGGTGTCCAGTCTGGTGATGCTGCTGGCGGGGGTGGTGACGGTGCTGCTGGCGCCATTAATTGGCCATATCATGTGATAGTGGCCCTTAACCCGGGCCGCGCCCCTCTGCGGCGGGCCAGAGAAGGCGCGCGCAACGGAGCGGGAAGTTAATGGTCCGCGCCGGTTGAAATACCGATACCGGTCTGCGAACGGATGAATTGCGGCATAAACAGCTCGCGTTCCCTCGCTCCCTGCGCCGAATGATCGGTAATGGAAAACAGCCAAGTCCCGATAAATGCCACCAGCATTGAGAATAGCGCGGGATATTCATAAAGATAAATCGGCTTGGCGTGCCCCAACACCTGTACCCAGATGGTCGGACCGATAATCATCAGCACCACCGCGGTAATCAGCCCCAGCCAGCCGCCGACCATCGCGCCGCGCGTGGTCAGCCGGCGCCAATACATCGACAGCAAAATGATGGGGAAATTACAGCTGGCGGTAATGGAAAACGCCAGGCCCACCATGAAGGCGATATTCTAGTTTTCAAACAGAATACCGAGACCGATAGCCACAAAACCCAGCACCACGACGGTAATTTTCGACACCCGCAGCTCGTCGCGTCCCGTTGCGTTTCCCGCTTTGATCACGCTGGCGTACAGATCGTGGGAAACCGCCGCAGCGCCGCCCAGCGTCAATCCCGCCACCACCGCCGAGATAAAGCCAAGGAAGAAATTGCCGCCTACCGCATTGGCCAGATGGACCGCCGCCATGTTGTTACCGCCGAACAGCGCGCCGGCGCTGTCTTTGAAAGCAGGGTTGGCGCCCACTAACAAAATCGCGTCGAAGCCGATAATAAACGTCAGAAAGTAAAAGTAGCCCATAAACCCGGTGGTGTAGAACACGCTTTTACGCGCCTCGCGGGCATCATTGACGGTAAAAAAACGCATCAGGATATGGGGCAGGCCCGCCGTACCGAACATCAGCGCCAGCCCCAGCGAGAGCGAGAGCGCCGAGACCGGATCGGCTACCAGCCTCCCGGGCCGCATGATAGCCGCGCCCTTACCGTGTACCGCCATGGCATCGGCAAACAGCCGGTTAAACCTGAAGCCGACGGTTTTCATCACCATCAGCGCCATAAAGCTGGCGCCTGCCAGCAGCAGCACCGCCTTGATGATTTGTACCCAGGTGGTGGCCAGCATGCCGCCGAACAGGACATACAACACCATCAAAATGCCCACCAGCACCACGGCGACATGATAGTTGAGGCCGAAAAGCAGTTGAATCAGTTTGCCGGCGCCCACCATCTGGGCTATCACGTACAGCGACACCCCCAGCGAGCCGCAGGCAGAAAGCGTACGGATCGGTTTCTGCTGTAGGCGGTATGACGCGACATCGGCAAACGTGTAGCGCCCCAGGTTGTGTAGCCGTTCGGCTATTAGAAACAAAATGATGGACCAGCCCACCAGAAAGCCGAGCGAGTAAATCAGCCCGTCATAGCCGGAGGCATAGACCAGGGCCGAGATACCGAAGAACGACGCGGCGGACATAAAATCGCCGGAGATCGCCAGCCCGTTTTGCAAGCCGGTGATATTGCCGCCGGCGGTATAATAATCTTTGCGCGAACGGGTGCGTTTCGACGCCCAATAGGTGATATACAGCGTAGCGGCGACGAACAGCACAAACAGGATAATGGCCTGTACGTTCAGCGGTTGGCGCTCAACCGCACCATTGACCGTTTCAGCCTGAATCAGCAGCGGAAAGGCGACCAGCGCCGCGGTCCAGCGGTAGTTATTGGTCATACTGCACCTCGCGCAACAGCTGTTGGGTCAGACGGTCGAACTCGCCATTGGCGCGAATGACGTAAATACCGGTCAGTATAAAGGAGGCCACAATCAGGCCGATGCCGAGCGGGGATGCCGCGCGTCACGCTGGTGCCGGGATGCAGCGGCGTTCCCAGCCAGTTTGGCGTGAAAGCGATAAGCAGAATGAAACCGTAGTACAGCACCAGCATGATTAGAGCAAGCAACAGGGCGAAACGCTGGTGCTTACTCACCAGCTCTTGAAAACGCGGATCGCTCTGTATCCGTTGATAAATGATCTTATTCATCAGGGATTCTCCAGTGGGGTCAGAGGTACGGTAGAAAAAGCCACCCGAAGGTGGCGGAGGACTACGAAGGCAAGGTCAGAGATTGCTTTTCTTCCAGCAGCTTTTCGACCACGCCGGGATCGGCGAGCGTGGAGGTATCGCCCAGATTGCCGGTGTCGCCGGCGGCGATTTTGCGCAGGATACGGCGCATTATTTTGCCGGAGCGAGTTTTCGGCAGCGAATCGGTCCAGTGCAGGACATCGGGGGTGGCGATAGCGCCGATCTCTTTGCGCATCCAGGCGCGGACCTCGTTATACAATTCCGGCGTCGAGGTTTCGCCCGCGTTGAGCGTAATATAGGCGTAAATAGCCTGGCCTTTAATGTTATGGGGGATCCCCACCACCGCCGCTTCGGCAATCTTCGGATGCGCCACCAGCGCCGATTCGATCTCGGCGGTGCCGAGGCGGTGGCCGGAAACGTTCAGCACGTCATCCACGCGACCGGTTATCCAGTAATAACCCTCCTCGTCACGCCGGGCGCCGTCACCGCTGAAATACATGCCTTTAAAGGTGGAAAAATAAGTCTGCTCGAAACGATCGTGATCGCCATACAGCGTGCGCGCCTGTCCGGGCCAGGAATCGGTGATCACCAGATTGCCTTCGCCGGCGCCCTCCACCGGCGTGCCGGCGTTATCCACCAGCGCGGGCTGCACGCCGAAAAAAGGCAGCGCCGCCGAGCCGGGTTTCAGCGCCATGGCGCCCGGCAGCGGGGTGATCATGAAACCGCCCGTTTCCGTCTGCCACCAGGTATCGACAATTGGGCAGCGACCATTGCCGATTTTATGGTAATACCACTCCCATGCTTCGGGGTTGATGGGTTCGCCCACCGAGCCCATGATCCGCAGCGACGTGCGGCGGGTGCCTGCTATCGCCTTGTCCCCTTCGGCCATGAGCGCGCGGATAGCGGTCGGCGCGGTATAGAGGATATTGACCTGATGTTTATCCACCACTTGCGCCATACGGCTGGCGTCAGGCCAGTTGGGTACGCCCTCGAACATGAGGGTAATGGCGCCACAGGCCAGCGGGCCATAGAGGAGATAACTGTGGCCGGTTACCCAACCGACGTCGGCGGTACACCAGTAAATATCGCCGGGGTGATAATCGAATACGTATTTGAAGGTCGTGGCGGCGTAGACCAGATAGCCGCCGGTGGTGTGCAGCACGCCCTTGGGGGTGCCGGTGGAGCCGGAGGTATAAAGAATGAACAGCGGATCCTCCGCACCCATCGCCACGGGCGGGCAGGCATCCTCAGCGCCGTCGACGGCGTCGTGCCACCACACATCCCGGCCGGGGTGCCAGTCAATGGCGTTGCCGGTACGGCGGAACACGATGACCCGGTTGACTCTCTTCACCGCCGGATGATTTAGCGCGTCGTCGATATTCTTCTTCAAAGGGATCTTCCGCCCGGCGCGCAGCCCCTCGTCGGCGGTTACCACCAGTTTGGCGCTGGAGTCGATGATGCGACCGGCGATAGCCTCCGGCGAAAAACCGGCAAAAATCACCGAGTGCACGGCGCCAATGCGGGCGCAGGCCAGCATGGCCACCGCCGCTTCCGGCACCATGGGCATATACAGGGCCACCACATCTCCTTTGCCGATGCCCTGCGCCTTCAGGACATTGGCGAAGCGGCACACCGCCTGATGTAATTCGCGGTAAGTAAGGGTTTTACTTTGGCAGGCGTCATCTCCTTCCCAGATAATGGCGGTCTGGTCGCCTCGTTCTGGCAAATGACGATCGAGACAGTTGGTGGCCACATTTAATGTGCCGTCTTCAAACCAGCGGATATTGACATGGCCGGGATCGAAGGTAGTATTTTTCACCGTCCTGAAAGGGGTAATCCATTCCACAATCTGGGCATATTCCCGCCAAAAGGAATCGTGATTGTTGATGGACTGCGCATACAATTTCCGATACTGCTCTGTGGAAACCAGCGTACGTTCCGCCAGGGTATCGGGAATCGGGTAACGATGGGGTTGGCTCATAGTTTCCTCCTTGTATTTGTTAATGATATGTCAACCCTTGGTTAATTAAACCTCCCTGGATTGGCTTTGTTTCTTTTTTGCACGACAGATCACTCATCACCTATAAGGTCTCTGCACTAATGGAAAAAACATACCCCCGCCAGACCTGGGATAACAGGCATTAATGGTGCTGGTTCCGGTCACGTCCGATCACTGATTCCGATTTCACCCGATCACTGATTCCGGTCACGCCCGATCACTGATTCTGATTTCATCCGATCACTGATTCCGGTCGCCCGATCAGCGATTCCGATTCTGTCCGATC
>NZ_JBLKSS010000091.1:0-14270 GCF_047607725.1 Sodalis sp. (in: enterobacteria)
CGTGGAGCCGGAAGCGTATCTGCGCCATGTGCTGGCGATTATCGCGGATCATCCCATCAACAAAATCAAAGAGCTCCTGCCGTGGAACCTCACCATCCCTGCTGAATAACTGTCAATACGGCGCTGGGCGTACGCTTACTATGAAGAACTGGGCTCCGCCGGCCTGCGCGTCCAGGCGCTTTGTCCGGGTATCTCGTCGCCACCGAATTTCATGAACGTCAGGGAATGGATTTGAGCGCATTAGCGCGAATGACCGCGGATGACGTAGTGACCGCCAGCCTGCGCGCCCTTGACCTGGGGGAAGTGGTCTGTGCGCCGGGGGTTGAAAACGCCACACTATTGGAGGATGTCTTTAAGGCCAACCTGGCGGCCTTTGGCGGACAGTCGCCGCCGCTGGCGGCACTCTACCGATAACAGCCTGCAAGCGTTACCAATCACAACCGGCCAGCGCCTCAACAAAAGGCCGGCCACCGAGGGAGATACGGGGCCGGCCGGCGTGGGCTAACGATTAAAGCGCACGCAAAATCGCCTCTACGCTCTGCTTGGCATCACCAAACAGCATTTGCGTATTGTCTTTAGAGAACAACGGATTTTGCACCCCGGCGTAACCGGTATTCATCGAACGCTTAAAGACCACGACGTTGTGGGCTTTCCACACCTCCAGCACCGGCATTCCCGCGATGGGACTGCGGGGATCTTCCTGCGCCGCAGGGTTGACGGTGTCGTTGGCGCCTATGACCAACACGGTATCGGTGGCGCTGAAATCGTCGTTGATTTCATCCATCTCCAACACGATATCGTAAGGCACCTTCGCCTCCGCCAGCAGCACATTCATATGGCCCGGTAAGCGCCCCGCCACCGGATGAATGCCGAAACGCACGTTGACACCGCGCTGCCGCAGCTTGGCGGTTATATCGTGTACCGGATATTGCGCCTGAGCCACCGCCATGCCGTAGCCGGGGGTGATGATGACCGAGCTGGAATTTTTCAGCAAATCGGCCACCTCTTCCGCCGTGGTTTCACGATATTCCCCCATCTCGGCCTCGGGATCGCCGGCGCTACTGTCGTTACCAAACCCGCCGGCGATGACGCTGATAAAAGAGCGGTTCATCGCTTTACACATTATGTAGGAGAGGATGGCACCGGACGATCCGACCAGCGCGCCGGTGACGATCAGCAGATCGTTGCTCAGCATGAAACCCGCCGCCGCCGCCGCCCAGCCGGAATAGGAGTTAAGCATGGAAACCACCACCGGCATATCAGCGCCGCCAATGGAGGCGACCAGGTGCCAGCCGAACGCCAGGGTGATAATGGTCATCAACAACAGCGCCAGCACCTGCAGTCCGATATTGTCGCTGCGCACGAAAAGTATCAGCAGTAAAAACGAAATCACCAGCGCCGCAAGGTTCATTTGATGGCGCCGCGGCAACATCAGCGGACGGGAAGATATTTTCCCGTGCAGCTTGCCAAACGCCACGATCGAGCCGGTGAAGGTCACCGCCCCGATAAAGATTCCCAGGAAAACCTCGGTCAAATGGATATTCTCCATGACCGCATTATTGATTGCGTCGTGCTCCAGATAACTATTAAAGCCGACCAATACCGCCGCCAAGCCGACGAAGCTGTGCAAAATCGCGACCAACTCCGGCATTTCGGTCATCTCCACCTTGCGCGCCAAATACACCCCAATGGCGCCGCCGATGACCATGGCGACAATAATCCAACCGACGTTGCCGGCATGGGGCCCCAACACCGTCGCGATGAGCGCGATAGCCATCCCGGTAATGCCAAACACGTTGCCCTGTCGCGATGTTTCGTGTTTCGATAGCCCCGCCAGGCTACAAATAAATAAAATTGCGGCGACAATATAAGCCGCCGTGACGAGTCCTTCAGACATGGTTCACCCCTTAATTTTTACGAAACATTTTCAGCATGCGCTGAGTGACGGTGAAACCACCAAAGATATTGATGCTGGCTATCAGCACGGCGATGAACGACAGGAAAGAGACCCATCCGCCATCGCCGATTTGTAATAGCGCGCCAACGACAATAATGCCAGAAATCGCATTGGTGACCGACATTAACGGGGTGTGCAGCGCATGGCTGACATTCCAGACGACGTAATAGCCCACGACGCACGCCAGGGCAAACACCGTAAAATGCGATAAGAAATCGCGCGGGGCTGCATTCGCCAGGGCGCCAAATAATACGATAGCCACGGCGATAAGCCCATATTTACGCAGCGGCGACGCCGGCCGGGGCGGTGTTGCGGGCGTTGCCGCTGGGGCTGCCTGCGCCGGCTGCGGCTGGGCGGACACGGTGATAGGCGGCGCCGGCCACGTCAATTCGCCGTCACGGATGACGGTGACGCCGCGAATAACGACGTCGTCAAAATCCACCACGATAGCGCCTTTTTTCTCTTTACAGAGCAGTTTTAACAAATTTATCAGGTTAGTGGCGTACAGCTGGGAGGACTGGGTGGGTAACCGGCTGGGCAAATCGGTATAGCCGATAATCCGTACGCCGTTATCGGTCACCGTCACCTGGTCCGCCACGGTCAGCTCACAGTTACCGCCGGTTTGCGCCGCCAGATCGACGATAACGCTGCCCGATTTCATGCTGGTGACCATCTCTTTGGTGATAAGACGGGGGGCCGGCTTGCCCGGAATCAATGCGGTGGTGACGATAATATCGACATCTTGCGCCTGCGCGGCGAACAGCGCCATTTCGGCTTTGATAAAGGCGTCAGACATTACCTTGGCGTAACCATCGGTGCCGCCCGCCTCTTCTTGAAACTCCAGCTCGAGGAACTCAGCGCCCATGCTTTGCACCTGTTCTTTCACCTCGGGACGGGTGTCGAAAGCACGCACCACGGCGCCGAGGCTACCGGCGGTGCCGATGGCGGCCAGTCCCGCGACGCCGGCGCCGATCACCATCACTTTCGCCGGCGGCACTTTGCCCGCCGCAGTAATCTGGCCGGTAAAGAAGCGGCCGAATTCATGGGCGGCCTCAACGATGGCGCGGTAGCCGGCGATATTGGCCATCGAGCTCAGGGCATCCAGCGACTGCGCGCGCGAGATACGCGGCACGGCGTCCATCGCCATAACGGTGACGTTTTTGGCGCGCAGAGCCGTCAGCAGGTCGGCATTTTGCGCCGGCCAAATAAAACTTATCAACGTCGTGCCACTTTTCAGTAGGGCGATTTCATCCTCGGTCGGCGCATTGACTTTCAGAATGATATCGGACTGCCAAACTTCAGAGGTATTTGTTAACGTCGCACCCGCCGCGACAAAGGCGGCATCCTCGAAACTCGCCAATGTACCGGCGCCGTTTTCCACCGCGACACTAAAACCCAGCTTAAGCAATTGCTCGACGGTTTTAGGCGTGGCGGCGACCCGGGCTTCGTTGGCAACGCGTTCTTTTGGTACACCAATACGCATAGATTTCCCTTATTATTCAGTTCTTTTGTAAATGACAGGTTGCCGGGGCCGGAACGCGCGGCATCACGGGACGCCGCCCGGAAAATCCAGCAGGCGTCAACTACTAACCTACTTAAATTAAGATAAACGGTCTATGTTTTGTGCCGGTTAATTACGTTTTGGGATAAAAATTCCGCCGCATTCAGGTCGTTAAAAGCAAATGTTGTCAATCGTCACATGAAATGCTGAGACAGTTGCCATTATTACATGCCATAATCGGCGCCTAATCTGTTATACATCAACAGTTTAGCACATTTTTCGTGAAAGCGTTTGTCGAAAGGATTTTTTATGAAGCTGAAGAAGACACTATTGACATCGGCGTTAATGACTTTACTGACCTTTACCGCGCAAGCGGCGTAGGAGCTTTCGCCGGAAAAGGCTGCCAGTTTGCAGCCTTTTGAACGTATTAATATCACCGGCCACTTCAACGTCATTAACGATGCCGCCGCCGCGGTTTCGCGCCGCGCTGATCAACTGGGCGCCGCGGCGTTTTACGTGGTCAATATTAATGACGCCAACAACAGCGGCAACTGGCGCGTCACCGCCGATCTGTATCGCCAAGATGCGCCCGCCGCCTCCACCGAGACGCAATACCGGGTATGCAATGGCGTCAAGGAGCTACCACGTACCGAGGCCAATTTACTAGAGCCTTATGATACCGTATCGGTTAACGGTTTTTATCGCAACCAGCCGGAAATCAATGACGCCATTTCCAAAGCGGCGAAAGCCAAAGGCGCCGACTCCTACTATATTGTGCGCCAGATGAACGCCAATCAGGGCGGAAACCAGTTTGCCACCGCCTTCATTTATAGAGCGGATGCGCCGAAGCGCGTTGTGCAGAGCCCGGACAAGATCCCGGCCAACTCCGAAGCCGGTAAAGCGGCACTGGCCGCCGGGGGTGCCGCGGCCGTCAATGTGGAAATCCCGGGCGTCGCTTCGTCAGAATCCCCCAGCAGTAAAGTCGGCCGCTTCTTCGAGACGCAATCCACCCGCGGCACGCGTTACACTGTCACATTACCCGATGGCACTAAGATCCAGGAAGTCAACAACATCACCGCGGCGCAGATGGTCCCGTTTGACTCCATCAGCTTTACCGGCCATTTCAATAGCTCGACCGATATTTCTACCGAAACCGCGCGGCGTGCGGCGAAGAAAGGCGCCAAGTTTTATCACATCACACGCCAATAGCAGCAGAACCAGAGCGGCAGTAACCTGACCATCAGCGCCGATCTGTTTAAATAAGGGCGCGCGCAGCCTCAGCGCCCTGCCGCGGATGGGTGATCTCACCGTAGGTGTGCCGCACGCGCCAGGCGCCGGGGGCGTTGTCGCCCTGGCCCTAGGCGCCCGAAGACAGGTGGCGCAGACGTCAGGCCAAGGCGCACGTTTCAGGCCGAGGTGGCGGTGCTGGGGGTAGGCAGACGGATAAGCAGCCGCTCATCTTGTTGGGTGAGTTGCAGTGGCGGGCCGACTTCCTGGCGAATCTGCGCCAGTTGCTTCCCTTCGAGGGCGTAAGGCAATTGAATATCAAAGCGGGTCAGCCCCTGCTGGCCGGCAAGCGTAATCAGCCGAATAATATTCGTTTCATCATTCACTTGGGTTGAAAGGACTTGCAACGCCAAAGCTTTCAGCTTTTCCTGATCGGTCTGGCTACTCACCGCGGCCTTGCGCGTGACCATGCCGAAAATGGGAATGACGCCGTATATCGCGTCGATGAAACTCCAGCGTTTCTTACAGCTCGCTGAGAGATAATCCGTGTAATCGAAGCAAAAGGCTTCACCCTGCTCGGCATTTGCAAACTGAGGTTTGCTCATCTCGCCCGTTCCTCTCTAAACCGTTTGGCGCCGCTCGCCTTTCGCCCGTTTCGCACTATATCATAACGATCGGGATAATAGGTGCTAAGCCGCATCGGCAAGTGCTAAAAGTTGACATGGCCACGCGCAATAGCCGCCACTTTGTCAACATTTGCGGCCGGGATCTCACCTTCATTGCTGTTAACAAATCATTTATCCCGGCACATGGCGTAGAGGCGCGAGTGGCGGTATGCTCTGGGCGGGGATGTTGGCGTTGGAAGGCGGTGAAGTCTATTGATGAACAAGATCGTATATGTAGAAGACGATAGCGAAGTCGGCAATCTGATAGCCGCCTGGCTGGGTAAACACGACTTCGAGGTGATTGTGGAGCCGCGCGGTGATCGGGCGCTGGAGGTTATCGAGGCGCACGCGCCCGATCTGCTGCTGCTGGATATCCTCTTGCCCGACAAGGACGGGACGACGCTGTGCTGGGATTTACGTCCCCGCTACGCGGGCCCTATCGTCTTGTTGACCTCGCTGGACAGCGATATGAATCATGTGCTGGCGCTGGAGATGGGCGCCAACGATTATATTCTCAAAACGACGCCGCCCGCGGTGTTGCTGGCCCGGGTACGGCTACATTTACGCCAGAACAGCGGCGCCGCGCGCGCCGCCAGCGTGCTGCATTTTGGTCAATTGAGTATCGACGCCATCAATCGCCAGGTGATCCTCGACAGCCACACCGTCTTGCTCTCCACGGCGGACTTTAAACTGCTCTGGTAGCTCGCCTGCCCATGCCGGGCAGATAATGGATCGCGAGGCGCTGCTGAAAAAGCTGCGCGGCATCAGTTATGACGGCCTGGACCGCAGCATCGACGTGGCGATATCCCGTCTGCGTAAAAAGCTCGACGACAGCACCCTTGAGCCGTTTCGTATTAAAACCATCCGCAATAAAGGGTATTTGTTCGCCCCCAACGCCTGGGAGCACACCCGGCCATGAGAAAGCTCTTTATCCAGTTCTACCTGCTTTTGTTCGTTTGCTTTCTGGTCATGACACTACTGGTGGGACTGGTATACAAAGTGACCGCCGAGCGCGCCGGCCGCAAGTCCCTTGATGATTTGATGAAAAGCTCGCTTTATCTGATGAAAAGTGAACTGCGCGCCATCCCGCCGCGCGACTGGAACAAAACCATCAACCGTCTTGATCTCAATTTGTCGTTCAAGTTGCATATTGAGCCAATGAAAAAATTCCGCCTGCGGCCGGATTCGGCCCGGCGTTTACGGCGTGGCGAAATCGTCGCCCTTGATGATGAATACACCTTTATCCAGCGTATTCCGCGCAGTAATTACGTGCTGGCGGTCGGGCCGATCCCCTATTTGTTCTTTCTGCACGAGATGCGCCTGCTCGATTTGGCGCTACTGGTCATGATGGGCCTGTCGCTGGCCTTCCCGGTTTTTGTCTGGATGCGCCCGCATTGGCAGGAGATGCTGAAGCTGGAGCTGACCGCGCAGCGTCTCGGCCAGGGCCATCTCAATGAGCGTACCCATTTTGACAGCGCCTCCAGCCTCTATCGGCTGGGTATTGCTTTCAACCAGATGGCGGATAGCGTCAATACGCTCATCGCCAGTAAAAAACGGCTTATCGACGGCATTGCCCACGAGCTGCGAACGCCGCTGGTACGCATGCTGCGCGACCGGCCGCAGGTGGTGCTTAATCTGACCGCCTTTGATTTGCCGCGCTGGCTCGGTGAGAAAATCGAGGATATGCGCACCTTCCACCCGGAGCGCGCTATCACGCAGGAGGTCCCCGCCGGGGGAGATTTCGGCCCCTGGATGAACGGCTTACCGAACGCGTGCTGGATAATTTGGTGAACAACGCGCTGCGCTACAGCCGTCAAAGCATCAGCATCCGTCTCGGCCAGCAGGGCGACTGGGGATATCTGCAGGTCGATGATGACGGCCCGAGGATCCCGGCGGCCGAACGCGAGCGGATTTTCGAGCCTTTTGTACGCCTTGATCCGAGTCGCGATCGCACCACCGGCGGCCGCTTACCCGCACGGTTAGCCTAGCCCACTACTCCCTGACGATTGATGTCCCCTTACTGTCTTAGCGACCGCGTTGGCAGGTGGCTATGACAACAGAGACTTATAGTATGTTGTAACTAATAACCTCTATAACACTCATGGACAAAGTATTATGCTTTCCATAATCTGGCGGCCAAGGCGTGACGGCATCGGGATGAGACGTCGGTTATTACCGCCCAACCTGAAGGCGTTACCTCCCAGCCTCAAGGTGACCCGCACGTCGTACAAACGGTTACACAGCGATACCATTCACTCACTTACAACACGCGCGCCTTCCCCTAAGCTTCCGTCATCGGCCCCGACTCGGGGTTGTCACCGAAACCGCAATGCTGAGGATATGATAATGAAAAAGATTTTCACACTGATTGTTGCCGCCACCATGGTATTGTCCAGCGCCGCTTTCGCTGCTGATACCACCACCGCACCGGCCGCCGGCACCACCACCACCCAAACGGTGCCGGCAAAAACCGTGCATCACGCCAAAAAACACAAGAAAGCCAAGAAAACCGCACCGGCACAAACTGCCCAGGCGGCAAAAAAACCCTTGAAGAAGCATAAAAAAACCGCAACCACCCAAACTGCCCAGGCCGCTAAGAAACACGTGAAAAAACACACCAAAGCCGCGCCGAAAGCCGCTGCCTCCACGCCTGCCGCTTAATTGAGGTAACCCCTGCCGACCGGCGGTCACTCCCCCTCATCGCCGCGCTCGTCCAGGGTCTTCGCGGGCCTGGTCCGCGGAAAATAGCTCTACCGCGACACCCGGAATTCCGGGTGTCGCTTTATTAGGGTCCGGTCTATGCTGCGACGTTATCGCTATGAAATTATTCTGGGCGTCTTGATCCTCTGCGCGCTGATTAGTGCGTCATTCTACCTCTGACTACCCGACAGACGGACAGCCTACGGCAGGCTACCTTTAGCCGACTGAAACACAACGTTTTTTACTCTCCTTAGCAACTATTATCGGCTATAGTGAGTAAACACCGCACGGATGAATCTCGAGATAATCATAAGGCACGTCTTTCTATGCGTATTGCGCCATTGCTGGTGTTGTTGGTCATGATGATCCCTTTGTCCCGCGCCGCCGCCGCCTTGAGCGACGAGCAACGCACGCTTTTCTTCGGCCATGACCAACGTCAGGCCATTATGGATCCCACCGGTTGGCCGTGGCAGGCCATCGGCCAGGTGGAAACCGCCAGCGGCAATTTGTGTACCGCCACGCTTATCTCTGCGCATCTGGCGTTGACGGCCGGCCATTGTGTGCTGACGCCGCCGGGGAAAATCGACCCCGCCGTTATGTTACGTTTTGTCGCCGACCACCAGCGCTGGTGCTATCAGACCAGCGCGATTGAAACACTGGTGTCCAGTTTCGCTAGGCAAACGACTGAAACCCGCCGGGGACGGCTGGGTGGTACCACCGTCGGCGGCCGGGGAAGATTTTGCGTTGATTCGCCTGAAACACGCTTTCACCGCGTTGAAACCACTGCCGCTTTGGGAAGGCGACCGCGAAGAATTAACCCTACAGTTGAAACAAGCAGAACGGCACGTCACGCAGGCCGGTTATCCCGAGGATCATCTCGATACGCTTTATCGCCATGAAAACTGCCAAATTACCGGCTGGGCGCAGCGTGCGGTGCTTTCCCACCACTGCGATACGCTCCGGCGACAGCGGCTCGCCGCTCATGCTCTATGACCTTGACCGGCTGGCGCTTGATAGCCATCCAAAGTTCGGCGCCTACCGGGCCGATAACCGCGTGCTGGCCATTACCGCGATTCGCGAACAGCTGACGCAACTAAGCGCCGGGGAGCGGGATAAGCCGGCGCCCTGAGCGCCGGCACCTCTTCCGCGCGGTTTACGGCTGAATAAGATCCATGGCCTGCTGAATGCGTTTTTCCGAGACGGGGGCCGGCGTCCCCAGCTGTTGGGCAAAAAAGCTGACCCTGAGCTCTTCAATCATCCAGCGAATATCCGCCACATCCTCCTCTTCTCGCCGGGCGGCCGAGAGTTTGGCCAACCATTGCCGCCACGCCTGCTGCACCGCCTCCACTTTCAGCATCTGCGCGCGGTCCTAATGCGGATCGATAGCCAACTTATCCAGGCGGCGTTCGATGGCGCGCAAATAGCGTAAAATGTCCGCCCGCCGCACGCGGTGACAAACCCGCGGTACACCAGGCCGTCGAGTTGGCTTTTGATATCGGACAGCGCCAGGCTAAGATCGACTTTACCTTTCAGCCGCTTATTGATGGCGAATACCACGCTTAAAATTTGCTCCACCAAACTGGCGATGTCGACCACCACCGGGTTAAGATGGCCGCGCACATGCTCTTGTAGCCGCAAATAGTCCTGCTCTTGCCACACCAGCCCGCCCTGTTCCGCCATCAGCTTATCCACGCCGCAGCTGATGCAATCGTCTATCAGCTCCAGCACCTTGCCGTAAGGGTTGAAATAGAGCCCCAGTTTGGCTTTATTGGGCAGTTTTTCATGCAGGTATTTGATCGGTGAAGGAATATTGAGCAGCAGCAGGCGGCGAATCCCCTGCCACATGGCCCGCCGCTGTTCCTCTTCGGTCTCAAGCAGCCTGATAGCAACGCTTTGCCGCTCGTCCACCAGCGCCGGCCAAGCCATAAGCCGATAGCCGCCCTTTTTCTGCTCAAACCGCTGCGGCAGAGAGCCAAAACTCCAGCTTTGCACATTTTCCTGCTCTAGCCCTTTCTCCGCTACCGCCGCCAGGGTCTGCTGAACGCTGTCTTTAAGCTGGGCCTTCAGACTGTCCAGATCTTTGCTCTCGGCCAGCGTTTTTTGCTGTTCATCCACCACACGGAAGGTCATTTTCACATGATCGGGCACCTGGTCCAGTTGCCAGGCCTCTCGCTCGACGGTCACGCCGCTCATGTGCCGCAGTTCACGCTCCAGGGCGTCCAGCAGCGGCGTTTCGCCGGCCGTCACACGCTCAAGGAAAGCCTCGGCATAATTCGGCGCCGGAACAAAGTTACGCCGTAACGGCTTAGGGGGCGATTTAATCAGCGCAATGACCAACTCCCGTCGTATGCCGGGAATTTGCCAGTCAAACCCCTGCTGTGATACTTGATTTAGCAGCGGCAGCTGGATATGCACCGTGACGCCATCGGCATCGCTGCCCGGTTCAAACTGGTAACTCAGCCGCAGTTTAAGATTGCCCTGTCGCCAAGTGTTAGGATAGTCGACCGCGCTGATGGCTTCGGCTCCCGCGCGTACCAGCATGGTTTTTTCAAAATTGAGCCGCTCGGGATCGGTTTTCTGCACCCGCTGCCACCAGCTATCGAAGTGGCGCGCCGATACCACCTCCTCGCCGATACGCCTGTCGTAAAACGCGAACAGCGTTTCATCGTCCACCAAAATATCCCGGCGCCGGGGTTTATGCTCCAGTTCCTCAACCTCATCGAGCAGCCGCCGGTTGGCGCGGAAAAAGGGATGACGGGTCTGCCAATCCCCCTCCACCAGCGCATGGCGAATAAACAGCGCACGGCAAAGCGCCGGATCAATGGCGCCATAGTTGACCTTCCGGCCGATGACGATGGGCAGCCCCAGAAGTGTCACACGTTCCGCGGCCATGACCGCGCCAGCGGCTCTATCCACTCCGGTTCAATGCGGGCAGCAATCCGGCCCCATAGCCGGCTGGTTTCCACCAGCTCCGCTACCATGGTCCATTTTGGCGGTTTTTTGAACAGCGCTGAGCCGGGATAAAGCGCGAAGCGGGCATTGCGGGTACCGGTGTACTCCTGCTTGTCGGTGTCTTTTTGTCCAATATGGGACAGCAGGCCGGTCAACAGCGCGCTATGCAGCGATCGATAATCGGCGGGCTGGGCATTGATCAGCAGGCCCTGGGTTTTCACGGTCTGGCGCAGTTGGGTATAGACGTCCTGCCATTCCCGCACGCGCAAATAGCTGAGAAAATCCGCCCGGCACTGGCGGCGCAACTGGCTGGAGGATAACGCTTTTTGCTGTGTCTGCAGGTAATCCATAAATTGACAAAAGCGAGAAAATCAGACTCCTTGTCCGCGAAGCGGCGGTGCTTTTCATCCGATGCCTGCTTTTTGTCCATGGGCCGTTCGCGCGGATCCTGGATAGACAGCGCGGCGGCGATAATCATCACCTCACGCACGCAGCCGCCGCTGCGGGCCGCCAATACAATGCGCGCCAGGCGCGGATCCAGCGGTAACTGGGCCAATTGCCGGCCAAGGGGACTCAGGCGATATCCTTCGGCCGTATCGCCCTCCAGCGCGCCCAGTTCTTCCAATAGCCGAACCCCATCCTGGATATGACGCTTATCGGGGGCTTCTACAAACGGAAACGCAGCGATATCGCCGAGCCCCAGCGCCGTCATTTGCAGTATGACGGACGCCAGATGGGTGCGCAGTATTTCGGGATCGGTAAAGGCCGGGCGCGAGAGAAAATCTTGCTCGGAATACAGGCGGATACAGATACCTTCCGACACGCGGCCGCAGCGGCCCTTGCGCTGATTGGCCGACGCCTGGGAAATCGGCTCGATAGGCAAGCGCTGTACCTTGGTACGGAAACTGTAACGGCTGATCCGCGCCGTACCGGGGTCAATGACATATTTGATACCGGGCACCGTCAGCGAGGTTTCAGCCACGTTGGTCGCCAGCACGATGCGCCGGCCGGAATGGGATTGAAACACCCGATTCTGTTCGGCGTTGGATAAGCGCGCGTACAGGGGCAACACTTCGGTATGGGGCAAATTGAGCCGATTGAGACCCTCGGCAGTATCGCGGATTTCCCGCTCGCCGCTCAAGAAAATCAGAATGTCTCCCGGCCCTTCTTTGCCAAGCTCATGCACCGCATCGTAAATGCCCTGGGCCTGATCCCCCTCGTCGTCCGCCTGTTCCGCCAGCGGGCGGTAGCGCACCTCCACCGGATAGGTGCGACCGGAAACCTCAATAATCGGCGCGTGATGAAAGTGGCGCGAGAAGCGCTCCGGATCGATGGTGGCGGAGGTAATGATCACTTTCAAATCGGGGCGACGCGGCAGCAACTGATGCAGATACCCGAGGATGAAATCGATATTGAGGCTGCGCTCGTGGGTTTCGTCGATAATCAGCGTGTCGTACTGCAGCAACAGGCGATCCTGCTGAATCTCCGCGAGCAGTATGCCGTCGGTCATCAGCTTCACCAGGGTATTGTCGCCGACCTGATCGTTGAACCGCACCTTGTAGCCGACGGCGCCCCCGAGCGGGGTAGCCAGTTCGCCGGCGATACGATCGGCCACGCTACGCGCCGCCAGCCTTCGCGGCTGCGTATGGCCTATCATGCCGGTAACTCCTCGCCCGAGCGCCAGACAGATTTTCGGCAGCTGCGTGGTTTTACCTGAACCGGTTTCACCCGCCACGATGACGATTTGATGGTCCCGTACCGCGTCCAGAATCACCTGGCGTTTCTGGCTGACGGGTAAATTTTCCGGGTAAGTGATGGCGTGCGCGTCCGGCCTGGCGTTCTCTTCAATCTCTTTGCCCCCATTCTACCATAATCCGGCGCGTCGCCCGAGGGTTCCCGATGTTGTTCAGTATTTTCGAATAAACAACTCGAATTATTGCGCTTTCACCCCGGCGCTAAGTTGCCTAGAGTAAACGTCAGGTTGTTGAACCCGTCTTCATTAAGGAATACCCATGAGCAAAGTTCTGGTAGTCAAGTCCAGTATTCTGGCCACCTTTTCCCAGTCGAATCCGTTGGCTGACCATTTCATTGAGCAGTGGCGCCAGCAGCATCCAGGCGACGAGATTACCGTGCGCGATTTGGGCGCCGAGCCAGTCCCGGAGCTGGATGGTGAACTGGTCGGGGCGCTGCGTCCTTCCGACGCCACGTTGACTCCGCGTCAGCAGCAGACGCTGGAATTATCCGACGCGCTGATAAACGAATTGCAAGCTAATTATGTGCTGGTATTGACCGCGCCTATGTATAATTTCGCGATCCCCAGCCAGTTGAAAAACTACTTCGATTTAATCGCCCGCGCCGGCGTGACCTTCCGCTACAGCGAACAAGGTCCGGAAGGACTGGTGAAAAATAAACGCGCACTGATCCTAACGACCCGCGGCGGTATCCATAAAGATACCCCGAGCGATTTGGTGACCCAATATCTGCGCCTATTCCTGGGCTTTATCGGCATCACCGACGTTAGCTTTATTTATACCGAAGGCGTGGCTTACGGTCCGGAAGCGACCGTAAAGGCGCAGGAAGAGGCAAAAGCGGCTATCGAGGACTTCGTTACCGCCTAACCCCGTTATGTGACTACCCTCCCTTGGGCCCCAGGCCCGTTTAGCGCATCTTCGGATGCTCTTTTTTCTTGCCGCCGCACAGGCGGCGCGAGATGGGCTAATGCCCGCCTACGCCGGGCTTAACGCCTCGTACCCCCCCGCGCCGGTGATCGCCCGCTCGAGGCCCGCAGTGCCCTGCCGAATGATGGCTGCTAGCAAGGCACGCCGCCACAGGCCGAATGAGGACGCTTGGCAAGTGCGCTGTTAGGCCGAATGGTGGTTGCTCGCAAGGCACGCGGCACATTATTGTTCCCGGACGGCCTGCTGCACCGCGCCGGATAATGTCCCCGATGCGGCCCGATCGCGATTTAGCAGCGCCTGGCTTTGCGGGTCAGCCTTAATGAGGATATAGTGCTCGATCTTCACTTTGATGTTAATGGTTATCGGCGCGGTCGGCGTGGCGATTTCGATACGCGGTACGCACGTAAGCGCCCCGTGGAGGACGTCTTGAATTATTGGTGGGTTTGTTATATGAGACAGTAAACCTACGTTACACGCTTATGCTCATTGCATTTTCACATTGTATTGATTTTAATAACTTTTATTTCCATCCCGATTTGAGTGATATGAAATTAGTGGTTCTGAAGTTTGTGATAGTGTCCATTAAAATT
>NZ_JBLKSS010000092.1:0-13687 GCF_047607725.1 Sodalis sp. (in: enterobacteria)
GTATGGACTGATAGAAAACCCCACGACAGCTGACGCGTTACTCGATCGGCTAGTACACCCCAGCTATCGACTGGAACTTAAAGGCGAATCACTACGCAAAGAGCAAGGAGTAGCCAGCACAGGAAAAATAGACTAAAACTAAGTCAGAAGATGAGCGAACACGTGATCGAATATCACTGGAATGGGTGATCGGAAAATATCGGAATAACTGATCGGATGTCGCCGGAACAGATGATCGGATACTTCGGAATCTGCAGCTATTGCACCGCCGATGGCGTTGGCGGTGATGGCGGCCGAGGATCAAAAATTTTCCCGCCATTAGGGTTCGATATCACCGCTATCCACGATGTACTCAACCATAATGCGCGCAGCCGGCATATTCGCGGCGCGTCCACCCTATCGCAACAGACGGCGAAGAATCTGTTGCTGTGGGACGGGTGCTGCTGGCTGCGTAAAGGGCTGGAGACCGGCCTGACGCTCGGGATAGAGGGGGTCTGGACCAAGGCGGCGCATTTTGACCGTGTATCTGAATATTGCGGAATTTGGCGAGGGCATATTTGGCGTGGAGGCGGCGCTGCTGGCAGCGGTGTTACCGAACCCGCGAAGCTTACGCGCCGACGCGCCCAGCGACTATGTCCGCCAACGGCAGCGCTGGATCCTGCGCCAGATGCGGCAAATGGGCGGCGATGCCTATCTGGCGCAGGCCTGCCTGCGTTAAGCCGCGGTTACTGCAAGTAGGTGAAGGCGATCGTGACATGTTTCACGCCATTCACTTTACTGGTGACTTCGGCCGCTGCCTTGCCTTCGGCGTTGGTCACCAGCCCCAGCAGGAAGACTTCGCCGTTCTCCGTGGTCACTTTGACGTTGGAAGACTTGACCGCGTCGCTGGCCAGCAGCTGTGAACGGATCTTGGTGGTGATCCAGGTATCCATTGACGCGCGTCCCAGCGACACTGGCTGCCCCTGACGGATTTCGTTATAGACCTCGGTGGCGCCGTCGACGCCCATCGCAATCTGCTTGGCGCGTTCGGCAAGCTCGGGGGTCGGCGCCTGGCCGGTCAGCAGGACTTTGCCCTGATAGGCCGTATTGACGATGCGCGCCTCTTTCTTCAGTTGCTGATCTTTGGCCAGCGCATTGGCGACCCGTGCTTCAAGCGTGCCGTCATCGACCTGGGTGCCGACGGTGCGGGGATCGGTGGCGGTTTTGGTGGCGACCGCGGCGGTACCAACCACCACCGCGCCGACGCATCCTTGCAGCATCAGGGTGGTACACAGCAGTATTAATAGCGTATGAACCTTCATCTGGGCTCCTCAATCGTCCAGGTGGGGAAATAGCTTATTATCTATCAAATCACATAGACAGTTCACGGTGAGCATATGCATCTCCTGAATCCGCGCGCTGCGATGGGACGGGATGCGGATTTCAACGTCCTGTTGACCGAGCAGGCCGGCCAATTCGCCGCCGTCGTAGCCCGTCAGGGCGATAATTTTCATGTCCCGGGTGACGGCCGCCTCGACGGCTTTCACGATATCACGGCTGTTGCCGCGGTTGGAAATCGCCAGCAGGATATCGCCGACCTGCCCGAGCGCGCGCACCTGCTTGGCGTAGATTTCGTCATGCTGGCGATCGTTGGCGATGGCGGTCAACACCACGGTATCGGCATTCAACGCCATAGCCGGCAGGCTGGGGCGCTCGGCTTCAAAACGATTCAGCATACAGGCGGCGAAGTGCTGCGCGTTAGCGGCGGAGGTGCCGTTGCCGCAGCATAAGATTTTTTTATCGTCGAGCAGCGCCTGCGCCAGCAAGTTGGCGGCATGGGCGATGGCGTCGGGCAGGGCCTCCGCCGCCGCAATCTGGGTTTGGATACTTTCGGTAAAACAGCCTTTTATTCTTTCCAGCACGTTTAACAACCTGATAAGTCAAAAAATAAATGGGGCGTCATTACGGTGCGCCAAAGGCGTCTGTTAGCCATTCTACCCGGCTTCCGGTAATGGCGATAATGTCGAAGCGACAAGCGGAAGTGTCAAAACTGGCGCCGCGCTGCGCCAGCCAGACCTGCGGCGCCCGCAGTAAACGGCGGCGCTTGCGGGGCGTTACGCTTTCGGCGGCGGTGCCATAGGTGTCGCTGCGACGGTAGCGGACTTCGACGAACACCCAGGTATTACCCTCCCGCATGATCAAGTCAATCTCGCCGCCGCGTACCTGCATATTGGCGGCGACAAAGCGCAGACCGGCCTGCTCTAGGCGGCGGCGCGCGAAGCGCCCCGCGTGAGCGGCCGCTTACCGCGCCACTATGAGTTGGCCCCGCTGGTATTTCAGCCATGACAACGTCCTGTTGATCACGCAATCCGGCGTTGCCGATAGCGTGCCGGTTTCGCCCGCGACCTGGAAGCCCGGAAGCTGGCGCATTTCGCTGAAGTGATTGGCCAGCGTCCAGGCGTCCATACCCATGGCGTACAGCCGCACCAGCGAATAATCACCGCGGAACTGGGCGCTTATCTGTGACAGCAGCGCCGGGTTGTCGCCGGTCAGCAGCGGGATATCGCTGAATTCCAGCCCCTCCATTTCCAGGCGGTAATCGGGACCGGCATCGGCCTGATAGCTGCGCGAACTGGCATACAGCGCCAGCCGGGCGCGCGAGCTGACGCGCATGTCGATCATCGGCTTAATCAGCGCCAGCTCGTCGGGGGTGGCAATAATATAGACCGCGTCGATACCGCCGTCGGCATTGGCGGACGTCGACACCGCGCCGTTATCCTGCGGTGCGGGGATGGTAAGACCCGCGATGGTCACCGAGGCGTTGGCCGGCGCTTCGCCACCGGCTACCGGCGTGCCGGTCAGCTGGATGCCTGCACCGCTGTTGATGCTTTGTTTAAGCTCGGCGGAGGAGCCAAAGCGCTGTTCCAGCACCGTGGCGCCGCCGGCCTGGCGCCAGGCGTCGGAAAACGCCTTCGCCACCCTTGTCCCCCAATGCGCCGCGCGGCAGCGGCTGCTGCCGGCCCTGCTGGTGAATATGGTTGGCCGCGTCGCGCGCTTCATCTTCCGGAGACAGGGCAAAATAGCAAATATTGGGCCGCGACTGCAGATGTTCCGGCTGATTGAGCGCCAGGATATTCAGCGTGCCGGCGGCCACGGCGCCGGCGTTATCGTTATACAACTGCTCCACGTCGTTTTTCAAAAGCGGACCGATTATCATACTGGCGCCGTTCCGCTGCGCCTGGGCCAGGAGCGCAGGCAGCGGCTGGCTGGAGGTATCATAAACCTTCACCTGCACGCTGCTGGCGGTGGAAGCGGCGGCGGGATTTTGCCCGTCGTCTCCCGACGTGGCGGGGTCAGGACTCGTACCGGGGGCGGTTACCGGTCCGTTCTGGTTTGCGCTACCGCCGTCAGGCGGCGTTCCCGCCACGCCGTCGTTAAGGTTGGCGCCATCGGCGGTCTGACCGGCGGCGTTAGGGTCCTGAACCGGGGTGCTTTGTTGAGCGGTCAGGCCGTTTTTCGCCGCCGTAAACCCCTGCTGAATCGCGGCGGAAAATACCTGCGCCTGACCGTTCAGCGGTAGCAGCAAAGCAATGCCCCCCACCGAGGACGATGAATAGTTCTGCACCTGGCCCAGGGGGGTGGGCAGGGTTTTCGCCGCCGGGTTTTGCGGATAGCGGGTCTGCCAGTCTTTAATTGCCGCCTACAGCAGGGTAGGATCCTGGCGGTTGTCCTGATAGACCCGCAACAGATCCAGCCAGCCCTGCAGCACGTTCTCATCGGCGTTGATGACCAGATTGCCCTGCTGGGACGGGAGCGATACCAGCGTTTGCCAGGTTTTATCAATATTTTGCTGGCGGCCGGCCGGGTCGGTCAGCAGCGGCGCCTGAGCAATATAGGCCCGTACCAGATCCAGCGAGGGTTGGCTCTGGCCGGCATCGATCATCGCCTGGGTGTAGCGCAGGCGCTGCTGCGCGTCGTGGCGAGGGAGGCGCTATCGATTTGCCGTAGGGCGGCGGCGGCGCTTTGCGGCTGACGCGAGGCCAGCGCAAATTCCGCGCTCAGCAGCAGGCGTTCGCGCTGGCGCGCCGCATCAAGCTGGGACGGCAGCGCGGCGAGCTGCTGCTGCGCCAGCGGCAGGCGCCCTTCTTTAATCAGCGCGCGAATGGCGAGTAATTGGTAGTCGGTCTTGGTATCATTGCGGCTTTGCTGCATCTGCTGCAAATAATAGTCGGCATTGGCGTTGGCCGGAATGGACGCGCGGCCGGTCTGGCTTTCCGGACCCTGGGCGGTACACGCGGCCAGCAAGACAGGAAACAAGCGTCCTGTTTTAAAACCCAATACATAAGAGGAAAGCATACTGTATCCAGTGATGTTTTTTTCAAGATGCTCAATATTAAATCGGCAATCCGGATGAAACGATGAATCAACACCAACAAGCGGATATTTCCGCAGCAACGCTGTATGTGGTACCGACTCCCACCATTGGTAATCTGGAGGACATCACCCGGCGGGCGCTGTCTGTCCTGCAGGGCGTTGATCTTATTGCCGCTGAGGATACCCGTCATACCGGTCTATTGTTACAACATTTTGCCATAAATGCGCGGCTGTTCGCGTTGCATGACCATAATGAACAGCAAAAGGCGGAAGTTTTATTGGCGAAACTGCAAGACGGACAAAGTATAGCGCTGGTCTCTGACGCCGGCACGCCGCTTATCAACGACCCGGGATATCATCTGATGCGCCGCTGCCGCGAGGCCGGCATTCGCGTCGTGCCGTTGCCGGGCGCCTACACGGCCATTACCGCACTGTCCGCCGCCGGGCTGCCCTCCGATCGTTTTTGTTATGAAGGATTCCTGCCGGCGAAGCGCAAAGCGCGTCTCGATTCCCTGCAAGCGCGGGCACAGGAGCCGCGTACGCTGATTTTCTACGAGTCCACCCACCGGTTGCTGGAGAGCCTGGAAAATATGGTCACCGCCTGGGGGCCGCTGCGCTACGTGGTGCTGGCGCGGGAGCTGACCAAAACCTGGGAGTCCCTCCACGGCGCGCCCGTCGGGGAGCTTCTGGCCTGGGTGCGGGAGGACGACATGCGCCGCCGCGGCGAAATGGTGCTTGTCGTCGAAGGCTATCGCGCGCCGGACGATGCGCTGTCGCCGGAGGCGCTGCGCACGTTATCGCTGTTGCTAGCCGAATTGCCGCTGAAAAAAGCCGCTGCGCTGGCGGTGGAGATCCACGGCGTGAAAAAGAATGCGCTGTACCGCTACGCCCTCGATCGGCAGCAAAAAGCCTAACGCGGCGCAGCGGCTTAATCCTTGGACCGCATATCGCGGATGACAAGCGCCGGGAAAGTGCCTATACTGCGCCCCGGAGTTGACCAGGCAGTCGCCGCTTCGCCGTCGTCCCCGCAAGGGGAAACAGGGGGAGGGGAGGAAAGTCCGGGCTCCATAGGGCAGGGTGCCAGGTAACGCCTGGGGGGTGCAAACCCACGACAAGTGCAACAGAGAGCAAACCGCCGATGGCCCGCGCAAGCGGGAACAGGTAAGGGTGAAAGGGTGCGGTAAGAGCGCACCGCGCGGCTGGTAACAGTTCGCGGCACGGTAAACTCCACCCGGAGCAAGGCCAAATAGGGGTTCACATGGTACGGCCCGTACTGAACCCGGGTAGGCTGCTTGAGCCAGCGCGCGAGCGCTGGCCTAGATGAATGACTGTCCACGACAGAACCCGGCTTAACGGTCAACTCCACTCTTGCGTTAACCCCGCGCCACACCCAGGCGCGGGTTTTTTTTTGCCGTTGACGCCCGCGGGTTTACGACGCCCGGTCGGTCGTCGCCGGCCAAATCAATCAACAGCGCCTGCAACAGCGTGGTGGCTCGCAATGTCACGGGCTGCTCATCATGGACAAAAGCGCCGTCGCCGCAGGAAAGCTGGCCGCGCGCGCCCTGCTTACCGCCAATCTCCATCTGGCCGTACACCGATTGCAGATAAGCGCGCCGGCCGTTAAGCGGCACCGTCAGGCTCTCACCCGCCGCCAGCGTCACCTGATGCACCCACGCCTGCTGGCGCAGCCGCAGGCTCCCCTGTTCCCCCTGTGACGAGGCCAGCAGGACGTGGGCGGCTACGGGCAGCGTAAGCGATTGCACGGCGGGATTTTCCCGCGTGGGGCAGGCATCGAGCCACAGTTGCATGCGGGTCAGCGGTAGCGCGCCGATATTATGCTCGCTGTAGCTAACGCCGGGCTGGGCGGCCAGCATCAACGCTTCGCCGGCGACGACGCGGACGGCATGACCGTTACTATCGCGGTATTCGGCTTCGCCCCGCAAGACGATATTCAACACATCGACGGGGGGATAGGTCCGCGGCTGGAAGGCGGCGTCGACCGCCAGCACTTCCTGATTCAGCGCCCACAGCGAGGCGTAGTGCAAATAGGCCGGATCGAAATAGTGGCCGAAAGAAAAGGCGTAGCGTGCCTGCAACCATCCGAAGTCCGCCTGGCCGCATTGTTGGGCTGTTCTGCAAGTAATCATGGCGTAATCTGTTTCCACGGGGTCTGGATAAAGTGTAAGCGGCTGGACGGCGGATTGTTAGCAAGTTAATCTGGACGCCATATTCAAAAATCCTGAATGAGAAGATCCGATGGCTAAAGACCGGGCATTGACGCTGGAAGCCCTGCGGGTAATGGATGCGATCGATAGGCACGGCAGCTTTGCCGCCGCGGCGGATGAATTGGGGCGGGTGCCTTCGGCGCTAAGCTACACCATGCAGAAATTGGAGGAGGAGCTGGATGTAGTCTTGTTCGACCGGTCCGGCCACCGCACCAAATTAACCAATGTCGGCCGCATGTTGCTGGAGCGCGGGCGGGTGTTGCTGGAAGCGGCGGATAAGCTTACCACCGACGCGGAGGCGCTGGCGCGCGGGTGGGAAACCCATCTGACGCTGGTAACCGAAGCGCTGATCCCCGCTGAAAAACTTTTTCCGCTGATAGACAAGCTGGCGTGCAAAGCCAACACCCAGGTTTCCATTATTAATGAAGTGCTGGCCGGCGCCTGGGAGCGTCTGGAACAAGGGCGGGCCGATATCGTCATTGCGCCGGATTTGCATTTCCGAGCGTCGTCGGAAATCAATAGCCGCAAACTTTACCGCTTGCTCAATGTTTACGTCGCCAGCCCCGATCACTCGATCCACCAGGAGCCGGAGCCGCTGTCCGAAGTCACCCGGGTCAAATATCGCGGGATCGCCATCGCCGATACCGCCTGCGAGCGGCAGGTGTTGACGGTGCAACTGCTGGATAAACAGCAACGCCTAACGGTGAGCACGATGGCGGATAAACATAAGGCGTTGCTCGCCGGACTGGGGGTGGCGACGATGCCCTACCCGCTGGTGGAGGCGGATATCGCCGCCGGGCAGCTGCGGGTGGTTAGCCCGGAGTACAGCGCCGGCAGCGATATCATCATGGCCTGGCGTCGCGACAGTATGGGCGAAGCCAAATCTTGGTTCCTGCGCGAAATTCCCAAATTGTTTAGCTAGCGCCGGCCGCCGCCGTCCGGCGGTCGACGCTCACGCCTCGCGGGCGCCGAAACGCTGCGCGCGGCCGTGGGGTTCGCCCAGATCAAACTGCGGCCCGATAGAAATAATGTCGGGCGGGTTGAGGGTCGGATGACTGCGGAAATAATGGTGGCGAATATGGGCGAAATCCACCGTTTCGGCAATGCCCGGCAACTGATAAATATCGCGCAAAAACCCCGATAAGTTCAAATAGTCGCTCAGGCGCTGACGATCGCATTTGAAGTGGGTGTGGTACACCGCATCAAAGCGGATAAGCGTGGTCCACAGCCGTAAATCCGCTTCGGTCAGGTGGAGACCGGTCAGATAGCGATGCCGGCCGAGGATCTCCTCCAGACGCGCCAGGGCCGCGAAAACCTCCTCCGCCGCCTCATCGTAGGCCTCTTGACGGGTAGCGAAGCCGGCTTTGTAGACGCCATTATTCACCTGCGGGTATACCCAGCCGTTGATCTCGTCAATGGCGGCGCGCAGGTCAGGGGGATAATAGTCGCCGGCCAGCGCGCCGGCGCCGTCGAACGCGTTATTGAACATCCGCAGGATATCCGCCGATTCATTGCTTACAATGGTCTGTTGCTGCTTATCCCACAGCACCGACACCGTGACGCGGCCGCTGTAGCCGGGATCAGCCTGCAAATAGAGTTGATAAAGAAACGCTTTATCGAACAGGGGGTCGCCGGTAGCGCCGGGAAAATCCCGGCTGAAGGTCCAGCCGTTCTCGAGCATCAGCGGGTGGACAACCGAGACGGGGATTAACTGGGATAATCCTTTCAACTGACGCATCAGCAGGGTGCGGTGCGCCCAGGGACAGGCCAATGACACGTAAAGATGGTAGCGGCCGGCTTCGGCGCGAAAGCCGCCACGCCCTTCGGGACCGGCGCTGCCGTCGGGCGTTATCCAGTTGCGGAACACCGACGCTGAGCGCTGAAAACGTCCGCTGCTGGCGGCGGTATCATCGTACTATTTGTCCTGCCACTGCCCCTCAACGAGTAACCCCATGTCCACACTCCTCTCAACATCATGCCGTTCGGTTTTTCGACTCCCTGCACTCACCGTCCGCGGGAAAATGCGGGGTGTCGGTTTTTTTACCCGCTTACGCCCTCCGCCCGCCTGGGCCGGCGGGCTAGGGGGGCTCGCGGTTACCCTTTTTTATCGAGCAGGCGATCAATGCTGAAGGCGCCAGGACCGCTCACCGCCAGCAGCAGATAGCCGCCGGCGATGGTCAGATTTTTCATAAAGTTGATCTGGTTACGGTTACCCGCCTGGGTAAAATCCGCATGGAAAATAAACTCCGTCAAAAGCGTAAATACCACGGTGATAAGCGCCACGCTGCGGGTCAGTAAGCCGAACAGAACCGCCAGACCGCCGCCAACTTCAAGCAAAATGGTCAATGGCAATAAAAAGCCCGGCACGCCCATCGCCGCCATATAGTGCTGGGTTCCGGCGTAACCTGTGCCCAGTTTGCCGTAGCCGGCCACAATAAACAGTATAGGCATCAATACACGTGCCACCAGCAAGGCGCTATCATCTAATTTTTTCATGATTCTCTCTTGGTTTGTGTCTGCCGGCGCAATGCACGGCTAAGGCTTCTATGGAATGCGTCCCGCGGATGAGTGCGGCGGGGAGGACACCGGATGCAGGCAGTGTAATGCGCTGCTGTGGCCGGTGATAGCGAGTAAAACTGTCAGGATTAATCAGAAAAATTGAATAAAAAAGAGCAATGAAAATGCTTCTAGACGACCGGTCCAATCGATGCTATCTTCAGAGTATGAACATGGCGACAAACACCGAAACCAACCCCGTTCGGGAAAGCATTCTGACTCATGGCCAGCGGATCATGGCCGGCAAGGGTTTTTCCGCTGTTGGGCTTAAAGAAATCCTGGCCGCAGCCGGCGTCCCGAAGGGGTCGTTTTATCACTACTTCGGTTCAAAAGAGGTGTTTGGCGAGGCGCTGCTGGAGAGCTATTTCGCGGACTATCTCACTGACCTTGACGCCACGCTGAGCGCACCCGACCAAAACATGGCGCAGCGCCTGATGGCGTATTGGCAGAACTGGCAGGACACCCAGTCTTTTCACGATTGCCAGGGCAAGTGTCTGGCGGTCAAGCTGGGCGCGGAGGTGGCCGATCTGTCTGAGGCGATGCGCCTGGCGCTCGCTCGCGGGACGTCTGGCATCACCCGTCGACTGGCGCGCGCCATTGAAGACGGCGTGGCGGAAGGGGCGCTAACCATCGAGGGTTCTCCTGCGGAGGTTGCGCAAAGCCTATACCAATTGTGGCTGGGCGCCAGCGTCATGGTCAAGATAGTCCGTCATACCCAGCCGTTTGCCACGGCCATAGCGACCACGCGTCACATTTTGCATCTTACCCTCTGACCGGAGGGAAAGAGATAAACACACTTCCGCCGAAGTGCTTTTTTATCTTTCGTATCAAGACGACCGGTCTAATAATGACATCGCACGCCACCTGGAGAAAGACAATGAAAGTATTAATGGTTTTGACCTCACACGACCGGCTCGGTAATACCGGCCGTAAAACCGGCTTCTGGCTGGAAGAATTGGCCGCGCCGTATTACGCCGCCTTCAAGGATGCCGGCGCCGAGATCGTGTTGGCCTCGCCTAACGGCGGCCAGCCGCCGCTCGATCCCAAAAGCAACGAGCCGGCTTTCCAGACCGGGGATACCCGCCGTTTCGAGGCCGATGCCCGGGTGATGGCGCAATTGGCCGCTACCGTGCGCCTGGACAGCGTAGCGCAGGCCGATTACGACACGGTGTTTTACCCAGGCGGCTACGGTCCGCTATGGGACTTGCCCGAAGACAGGCATTCCATCGCGTTGATTACCGCCTTCCTGGCCGCCGGCAAGCCGATAGCATTAGTTTGCCACACGCCGGGCGTGCTGCGTCACGTTAAGACCCCGGCGGGGAGGCCGCTGGTAGAGGGCAAGCATGTCACGGGCTTTAGCAACACTGAAGAAGCCGGCGTCGGCTTGACCGAGGTCGTGCCGTTTCTGGTTGAAGATGAGCTCAAGGCTTTGGGCGGCCTTTATGCCAAGGTGGAAGATTGGGCGCCTTACGTCGTCAGCGACGGACTGCTGATAACCGGCCAGAATCCAGCGGCGGGCGCGTCATCAAACCGATGCTTTGGGAGGCTGCATTGTCGCTATGCGGCAGGGCGCGCCGCTCGAGCCGGGCGAAGGCTAGCGGGTTTCCAGCGCCTTACGCACCATTTTGACCGCGCCCAGGATGCCAATGCCCCGTTTGGCCCAGCGCATAAGTCGGCTGGGGTGACGAACATTGTACAGCGCCAATAAGCTGGTGCCCGCAATTAGATAGCGGCGGAAACTTAACAGACACATCCAGCGCCGATCCCAAGGGGCGGTGGCGAGCTGCCACTGGCGGCTTTGCACGCCCAGCGCCTGGCGCTGTTGCCGGATTTGGTGCAACAGCAGCAGCTTTTTGGCGTGTTTCGGCTTGCTTTCGCTCATTTCGCCTCCGCAATCCTGTCGCGCTGCTTACTTTTTACCGCTTCCTCGTGCTTGCGTGCGGCTTCTTCGTTTTTAATTTCATCCTGCAGCTTTTCAAGAATATTACGATCCACCTACAGCTCCTCGCGCGTGGAGCCAAGTAACGAGGATTTTCACGCTTTGGCTAAGGTCACCACCGCGCCGACGATCGCCAGCAACAGCAATATGCCGGTCGTGGTGGCGATCGCCGTCAGGCGGTATTGCGGATCGATGGCCAGGATCACCAATACCAACAGACTCATCAGACCAAACGCGGCAAACAGCAGCGTTATGCCGGCCATCATCAGCATCTGAATGATATTGGATTTCTCTTCCTCCAGCTCCACTACGGCCAGGCGCAGGCGGGTCTCTACCATACCGACGACAATAGTAAGGATTCGCTGGGCGATATTAAATAAGCCATTACCAGGGCCCTGGTTTTGCTGTTCGATCATAATGATTAGCGCCGTGTGATAAGTGCACCGAGGATAAAGCCGACCACGGCGCCAACGCCAATGCCCGCCCAGGGATATTCGTGTACGTATTCATCTGCTTTACTCGCCACCACGCGGGTTTGCTCCGCCAGGCGTTCGCCGCTATCGCCAAGACGGCTGCGGATATCCTTAAGCGCGCTTTCCGCTTTGGTACGCAGTTTTTCAAACTCGGCTTTGGGCTTTTGCGCGGAACCACGCAACACTTCTTCCAGCGTATCCGCCAGTGATTTCAATTCCGCACGTAAATGTTCAGAAGTGGCATCTTTGACCATGGTTAGACTCCCTCAAGGTTTTGGCATCGGGGGGGAATAAGCCTTCGTCCACCCGACAAACCATTAATTATTTTTAACCATTCTATGCCCTGAGCCGTCTTGCCCGCCGGCGCTGATAGCGCCGATGAAACCTCCCGGCGTCATGAGACAGGCATGAAGCACGGCCTGCAACGGCGTACCGCGGGGTGAGAGGTCATTGCACTGGGTGCGTTGAATCCGGGTCGTCATGCTAAAATCCAGAAGGGATTCTGATGTTTAGCGCTTAAGGTAAGCGTAGCCCCGGATCCGCTAAACCACAAAAAAGTGGTAACAATTTCTTAGGATTAATCCGGTTAAAGACAAGGCCGCCTGACGGCGCGTCGGACAGACGGTCGGCGAGCGCACCTGCTTGGCAAGGACGGCACGCCGAAGCGGCGGGGTTAACCCAGACGCTCCTCATCGGCGGAAGGACGGTATAGCCACTGCCAGCCGCTATAGCGGCGGCTTTTCAGTATCGCGTAGCCCTCCGGCAGGTGACTTTACAGCACCAATTGCGCCGCCTGCGCTTGTTCCGGGGTGTCCAGATGAATAATCATACTGTCTTTGGCGGGGGTAATGCTTTTCACGCGGATACCGCGATCCTCAAGCAGCTGATAGAGAAAAAAACCGTCCGGCAGCGAACCACGTTCGCGGGCAACGGTGATTTGCAGTGTGCTGTCGTCGCGGCACAGCGTCGGCAATAACAGCGTCAGCGACACAAGCACCGCCACCGCCAGCAAACCGAGGCGGGAGCGCTTCATGAGGCCAAAACAACCTGACACTTTCATCATTCTTTATCCGAATCGGTAAGCCGTTTACGGCGCCAGATGACCACCAGCGAACTCACCAGCCCGATAGTCAAGAGCGCCAGCGGCGGCAGAATCAGGCACAGCATCAATTCCTCTTCATAGCGCTGAAAAACCGGCGTTTTCCCGAGGATGAACCCAACTAGCGTTAAGATAAACACCCACAGAAAGGCGCTGATCCAATTAAAAAAATGAAAACGCGAACTTCCTAGGCCGGACAAACCGGCGATAGTCGGCAGCAGCGTACGCACAAACGCGACAAACCGGCCGATAAGCAAAGCCGAAAGCCCATGGCGATGAAACATCCGGTACGCCCGCTGATGATAATGCGCCGGCAGATGCGCCAGCCAGCTCTTGACCACCCGGTTATTTTCCAGCCATTTCCCCTGTATATAGCTAATCCAACTGCCCAAACTAGCGGCGATGGTCAGAAGCAACAGCACTAGAGGAAAATTCAGCGTCCCTTTCGTAATCAGCACGCCGATCAATATCAATAAACTGTCGCCGAGTAAAAAGGCGGCGGGCAGTAGGCCGTTCTCCAAAAAAAAGATGACAAACACCAGCAAATAAATGGTCCAAACCAGGCTAGGATCAGAAAGTGTTTCAAAATCCTGTTGCCATATGGCGTGCAACAGTTCCTTAAAGATATCCATTGTGTATTCTCAACCATTGATGGCATGTCATCTACTGCCCGCCGCCGAATCGGAACAGAGCAAGCGAACCCGCGGCGTTGGCTTCAGAACGCGCGCTTACGCGCCTATCAGCCGCGAACGGTGAGGCAAACGCTTCTCTATCCGCGCCGGCGAAAACCCGTCCTTGCGTCTGAAGCGAGAGAAAACCGCGCGCGAAACGGCGGCTGGCGAACCGGCTAAAGTGTAAAAAAATCATCCATACTGTAACAAAACCAACTCCATTGAGACAGTTGCAGATTCCGACGTATCCGATCATCTGTTCCGGCGACATCCGATCAGTTATTCCGATATTTTCCGATCACCCATTCCAGTGATATTCGATCACGTGTTCGCTCATCTTCTGACTCAGTTTTAGTCTATTTTTCCTGTGC
>NZ_JBLKSS010000093.1:0-10328 GCF_047607725.1 Sodalis sp. (in: enterobacteria)
TCACTCAAACCGGGATGGAAATAAAAGTTATTAAAATCAATACAATGTGAAAATGCAATGAGCATAAGCGTGTAACGTAGGTTTACTGTCTTATACAACAAACCCACCAATAATTCAAGACGTCCTCCACGGGGCGCTTACAGTTATTCTCCGTTAAAGCTATTTTTTGCCTTTATGCAGTTATTTGCGTATTGAATATGCCGCACAATAAATACTGTTAAATTAATGAAGCCTCAATCTTTAAAAGGGCAAAAGCAGACTCACCCCACTGAGCACCAAGGCACCGCCAAAGAGACGATTCTGTATCCTTATCATCCGTGGCTCCCGCACTAAATGCTGTATACGACTGGCGCTGAAAGCATAGACATGCATCATGACGGCATCGACGGTGAGCATCGTCAGCGTCATCAGGACGAGCTGCGGGCATAGCGACTGCGTGGGTTCAATGAATTGCGGCATCAGACTAATCATAAATACGATAATCCTTGCATTAGTGGCAGTGGTCATAAAGCCAGTAATGAAACGCTTTAACTTCGTTAAGGGTGCCGTGGTGGAGCTGGATGTGCACAGCGCCTCTGTAGGGATTGGGGCGCGCCATGTTGAGTAACCGGTATAAATTAACCAGGCCGCCCCAAGCACCCTTATTGCCATCAATGCATTGGGTGATGTCAGAATGATGCCGGCACCTGTACCAATGGCAATCATGATAAGCGCCAGCGCCGTTTCCTGGCCGGCGATGGTTAAGCTGGTTTTACGCCAGCCTTGACTAAGTCCGTGGCTCATCGCCTGTATCGAGCCAGGTCCGGGAGAGATAGCGGTAAGACAGGCCACCATCAGAAAAGCACACCAGGTGGTATAGGACATAGAATTCCCTTCTCCGAGCAGATTAAATTTTTTAATTGCTGTTGATGGACGTCGTGAACGTCATTTATCGCAAGAATACGTAACATGACAATATCTCCTCAGGCGATTTCCTCGCGATATTCAGCTATGCGTTGGCTTATCCACTCATCGATTTCGCTTTCAACGAAGGCAATGGCCCGGGTGCCAATCTTGACGGAGGCTGGAAATTTCCCTTGGGACATCAGACGGTATATCCAGGCTTTGCTGTAACTGGTGCGCCGCTGGACTTCTGGTAAACGAATGAGTGACTGTGACATGTTACTCCTTATTCAACTTATCTGTTGATGGTAAGCGTTGATTGACTTCGAGAGTCATCCTGCCACAGAAAATCACTATTTTTTCACACCCTCAGGCCTAATGGTGGTTGGTCGCGGAAATTACCCTCAGGGTGAGGGTTGAATGGCGGAATTTCTAGGGGAAAGAGCCCTCAGTGCTGAGGGTTGATATAAAGATGATGCTGGCTAATAGTTTAGGTTAACGTTTTATTGGGCAAGCGACTTTCTCTATGGCTTTTGCTGGCACTTCTGGCATTTGTTCTTTGCCATATTTTTCTTGAAGCTGAGCAACCAGAGCTGCCTGTGTTGGGATGGTTCGTCTGTCGTGCTCGTCGTAATGGCGCCATTCGACATTACGTAACTGAATGGCGAGCAGGAGAGGGTCGTTGTCTCTATACGCCCCAAGAAAAATAGGAAGCTTTAGCTTTGTTGCAGCTAACTCTTGCTTTAATTTCTTATTCTCTGCTTTAAGCGATTGAATAGCCCTGAAGGGTTCAAGTGGCTCAGAAACTTTGTTTTGGTCACTGTCGGAATCAAACTCGAGGTCTGCCCTAAACTCCGCCGGGTTGTCAAAAGAAAATCCTAAACATTCTTCTACATCGGCTTTTATAAATACAAAATCTTTATATTATTGAGTTAGTTCCTTTTTTAGCATGGTAATGTCTTTTTCAATCGCTCGCATAAGCATCACCCTGATAGAGGGAGAGTTTTCATAATATTTAAAGGTAGATAACCCAACTCTTTTACCAAAAAAGAAAGCATTGGCAGGTTTTCCCATGAGATCATATTCTTCTGGAAGATGAGATAATATAAGTTGCTGCGGCAATGCCCTGATGGCAGCCTAATTTGTCACATATAGAATCCATGGCATCAGCAACAGAAATCAGATTGATATATTTTTTTTAAATTATTAATTAGCTCAGTATTTTGAAGGTTATCCGCCATACACTCCTTTTGTATTTTATTATTATATGACTATGTACTAACAAGTTAACAATTGTACGGTAAACAACTTAGACAATAGCCGTCTATCGAAGTCTACGATCGTCTTTACTTTACTGTCTATAAAGATCGCCTTTTAACTACTGATATTTTCCCTGCCATGGCTCCTGGCAAACTCGTAGGGCGATATATTATGCTCTCGGTTGGCATTCAGATAGTCTGCCCACCATTGCATCCTGAGGCACCGCTCTTCCAGATACTTTGAGGTATGGAGGTAAGCTACTTTGACCCATTACGTTCAACATGACTCATCTGGAGCTCTATTACGTCGTCTGCCCACAGCCCGGATTCTCCCAAAGCACCGCGTGCCATTGTGCGAAAGCCATGCCCACACACCTCTGACTTGGTATCATAACCCATGACGCGCAAGGCCTTGTTGATTGTGTTCTCACTCATTACGCTGTTCGGATTGTGGTCGCCGGGAAAGACATGTGTTTCTTCTCCTCGCAGGGCTTCAAGTTGCCGCAATATGCTCATTGCCTGTCGGCTGATAGGGACAAGGTGGGGAGATTTCATTTTCATTCCTCTATCCGAATAGCGTATCCCGGCTATCGGTTCGCGTTTTGCCGGAATTTCCCATAAATCACGCTCGAAGTTGATTTCGTTCCAACGAGCCAGGCGCAATTCACTGGAGCGGACAAATATCAACAGGTTTAGCTCTACCGCCAGCTGGGTAACCTTTCGCCCCTTGTAGCGACTTATGCATGATAGGAGTTCGGTAATACGGGCAGGAGGTAATGCAAGATGGTGAACGGCTTTGGGGATAGAAAGAGCCCCCGCCATATCTAGCGCGGGATTGCTGTCTATAATCTCATATTGCACGGCATAACGCATAATCGCGGAGATTCGCTGCTGCAGCCGCTGTGCTACATCATGTATACCAGCATCATCTATAGAGCGAACTACCGCTAACAGACGGCGAGTTTTTAGTTGGCGAACATCCGTATTAGCAATACGGGAAAAGACGTAATGCTCTAGAGTGAGAAGTACCCGAGCTCTTGTGGCCTCACCCCATCTTTTATTGTTGGCGTGTCATTTTCTCGCGATGGATTCAAAGGTAAATTCCCCTCTGTCTTCCGCCTGAACCTCTTGCTGTATCTTTTTCGGGTCTACACCATTAGCGAGAAGTTTTTTGGCCTCGTCGCGTTTTGCTCTTGCTTCGGCAAGTGAAACAGTGGGGTAGACCCCAAAAGCTAGTTTGTCTTCCTTTTTGTCACCAGGACGGCGGTACTTCATGCGCCAATACTTTGAACCTCATGGTGTTACTTCCAGATACATCCCACCACCGTCAGAAAGTTTGTAGCCTTTGTCGCGGGCTTTGACGGTTTTTACCTGCCGTGAATTTAGCTTCATAGGGGCCTTTTTATATCGAACCGGAAAGAGCCCCAAATAATGCCCCCACATGAGGGTTGATTGCAATAGACTACCGTTGACTTTTGTTGACTAAAAAATCTTGTAACGCCTTGCAGAGACTGAATTTCAGGCATAAAAAAGGACGCTGGTAGACGTCCATTTACGTACTTGTGATGCCCGGACTCGGAATCGAACCAAGGACACGGGGATTTTCAATCCCCTGCTCTACCGACTGAGCTATCCGGGCAACGGCCGCATTAAACCGTATTGGCTCGATTTCGTCAACGGGTTTATCCGAGAATTACGTGAAACCGCCGTCAATTGCTGAATTTTCAGGCAAAACGCGGAAAATTCAACTCAAAGCGCCGTTTTTCCGGCACAGTGCCAAACGTAAAATATCTTCCGCCAGACGGCGCGCCACCGCCACATCCTGGGCGTTGTGCTTGACCAGAAGTTTGCTCAAGCAGCCTTCCAACACCAGCTCCATCTGTTGGGCGACCATGGTCGGATCATCAACCTCAAGTTCAGCCAGTAGCGCCCGGGTGTAGCGGTAGAACGCCTGCTTTTGCTGGTCCGCCAGTTGATGGATGGGATGCGCGGTTTCGGGATATCGGGATAAAAGCTGTAGGCGGCGATAAACAGGCAGCCAGGATAACGCTGCTGCTCAACGTGTTCCGCCAAAATCTGATAGCGCGCCAGCAGTTTTTGCTGCGCATCCATCGCGTCATCTTGGCATACGCGGCTGCGCCATGCGTCCACCTGGCCGGCATGGTAGCGCAAGCAGTCATAATGTAACGCCTCGCGATCCGGCCAGTAGACGCTCAGCTGCGCTAGCGACAGCGACAGCGTCAGCTCATCGGCAGTGATACCCGCACGAAACCCCGTTGTTCAAGCAGGCTCAGCGCCCGATCCCGTATATGTTCTCGTTGCACATATCCTCCTGGTTAACCTGCGGTTGCCTTGCTTGAGTGTCGCTCACGGCGCCAGTTTCCGCAAATGTTGCGCAAAATCCGCCGCGTTCATAAAACCGGTTACCCGCGAGCCGGGGATCTCGTTACCGCGGCTATCGAAAAACAGAATTGTCGGCAGCCCCCATCACCTGCCGCTGGCTAAGCAGCATTTTTTGCGCGGGCGCATTAGCGGTAACATCCGCCTGAAGCAGGGTCAGGCGGCCCATTTGCTCGGCCACGGCGGGATCGCTGAAGGTGTATTTATCAAACTCTTTACAGGCCACGCACCAGTCGGCGTACACATCCAGCATCACCGGCTTGCCGGGGGAAGCGTTCAGCACCCGCGTGATTTGCTCAAGCGCTTGCACCGACTGGAACGCCGGCCGTGCGCTTATCAGCGTCAGGCCAAGCAGCAGCACCGCCAGCCACAGGCGGCCGCGGGCCTGCAGGCACAGTAGAAAGCCCCAGCCGAAAAAGGCGATCGCCAGGAGGCTCCATAGCCGCGCTCCCCAGCTATCGCCCAGAATGCGTTCCAGCAAGAATACCGGCAGCGCCAGAATAACGAAACCGAACCCCTGTTTGACCTGTTGCATCCAGGGGCCGCTTTTGGGCAGCATCCGATGGCCGAACAGCGCGACCAGCACCAACGGGATACCCATGCCCACCGCATACAACCACAGCGTAAAACCGCCGAACCACAGATTACCGCTTTGGGCGATGTACAGCAAAATGGCGCTCAGGGGTGCAGTGGTGCAGTGGTGCAGGGGGAGCAAAACAGGCCCGCCAGCGCGCCCATGATAAAGACGCCGGGTAAGGTGCCTTGACGCTGACGGTTGCTCCAAAGCGTCAGGCGGGTCTGTAGCGCCGGGGGTAATTGCAGGGTAAAGACGCCGAACATCGACAACGCCAGCAGGATAAACAGCACGGCAAGTCCAATCAGCAGTGCGGGCTGCTGCTGCAGGCATGCCAGCCACGCCAGCAAGATCAGCGTAATAGAGTCGTTGAGCCATGATAGATAATCGGGGTCGCCGCCGGTGACGGGCAGTACCAATAACTCCGGGGTTTGATAAGGATGGTGGGCTTTGATTTGCGCGAATACCGCCTGTCGCAGGGCCATGCGGCTTTTGATAAGCAATTGCACCTCGGCCTGCTGTTCGAGCGCCCCCTGCCAGTAATAAAGCGACGTGGCACCGGACAATAGCGTGACGCACGCGGCGAGATTGCCGGCCAATAAACGCTGGGCGATGGCGCGGGCGTCGTCGGGCGCGGTGCACAGAATGATACACAATCCGGCATCGTCGGGCTGTGGGAGGACGCCGTCCGGCTTGCCGTCTGGGTTATCTGCCATTATCACCCCTTGTGTGGAAAACGCCGGCGGGCATTATAGCCTGTTCGCGCCGCCGGCGACAATGCAGGGGTCAGGACGGGGTATCGTCAGGATAGCGTTTGGCTTTGTATTCAGGATGCATCAAGTTTTGCAGCGAGAAGATATCATCCAGTTGCGCCACGGTGAGCAAGCCGCGCTCAAGCATGACCTCGCGCACGCTTTTACCGGTCTCGGCACAGATTTTACCGACGATATCGCCGTTGTGGTGGCCGATAAACGGGTTCAGATAGGTCACGATACCGATGGAATTAAAAACATATTGCTCGCAAATAGCCTGGTTGGCGGTAATACCGCCAATGCATTTGTCCTGTAGATTGAAACAGGCATTGGTAAGAATATACATCGACTCAAACATGGCCTGGCCGATAACCGGCTCCATGACGTTCAACTGCAACTGACCCGCTTCTGCCGCCATGGTGATACAGGTATCGTTGCCGATCACCTTGAAGCACACCTGATTCACCACCTCCGGCAGCACGGGGTTGACCTTGGCAGGCATGATAGACGAGCCCGCCTGCAGTTCGGGCAGATTGATTTCATTCAAGCCGGCCCGCGGCCCAGAGGACAGCAGCCGCAGGTCGTTACATATCTTGGACAATTTCACCGCCAGGCGTTTCAGGGCGCTGTGGACCATGACATAGGCGCCGCAGTCGGAGGTGGCTTCAATCAAATCCTCGGCCGGGACGCAGGGCAGGCTACTTATCACCGCCAGTTTCTCCACCGCCAGCGCCTGATACCCTTCCGGGGTATTCAGTCGGGTACCGATGGCGGTCGCGCCGAGGTTCACTTCCAGCAGCAATTGCGCTGTGCGCAGCAGGTTTTTGTTTTCTTCCTTCAGCAGCCCGTTAAAGGCGTGGAACTCCTGGCCGAGCGTCATTGGAACCGCGTCCTGCAACTGGGTTCTGCCCATCTTTAGAATGCCGTTGAATTGCTGCGCTTTCTTCTCAAAGCACGCCCCCAGATAATCTATCGCTTCCACCAAGCGCTGGAGCGCGTGATAGACCGCCAGGCGGAAACCGGTGGGATAGGCGTCATTGGTGGACTGACATAAGTTGAGGTGATCGTTGGGATTAAGGAATTGGTATTCCCCTTTTTGGTGCCCCATCAGCTCCAGGCCGATATTCGCCAGCACTTCATTGGTATTCATGTTGACGGAGGTACCGGCGCCCCCCTGGAATACATCCACCGGAAACTGATCCATGCAGCGGCCCCGGACCAGCACTTCATCACAGGCGAGTGCGATGATATCGGCGATATCCCGCGGTAGCGTCTTAAGATCTTTATTGGCCAGTGCGGCGGCTTTTTTGACCATCACCATACCGCGTACCAGTTCGGGAATATCGCTGATACGCGTATTGCTGATGTAGAAATTTTCACTGGCGCGCAGGGTATGAATGCCATAATAGGCGTCAGCCGGCACTTCGCGGGTGCCGAGCAGGTCTTCTTCTATACGGATGAGGGTTGACATGCGTCTTCCTTGTAATTGTCGGTCTTTATCATTAATGTTAAAAGAAAATTGGTTAATATCTACTCTATGCAGTGTCTTAAACTGACGTTGGTTTTATTTTTGCCATTATATTCTGTCATTAAGACAAGACCATTAAGCCGATCACGCTTAGTTAATCGTTTTTATTTAACCAGTTAGCGCGAGAGGCAAAAGGCGCTTACGGGCCACGACCCTGCGTATCGCTTGAAAATCGTCTTGAGGGATACCATTACATTAAGACAAGCCGGCAACAAGGCGCATTTTTTTGCGGTGGCGAATTTTATCGCTTTGGGCGGATACTCTCGCGACGGCAATCGATAACACAGGAGAATTCGGTGCGTTGGATCCCGTTACTAATCATTTTTATCATCACCTACATTGAGATTTCCCTTTTCATCCAGGTCGCCCATGTGCTTGGCGTGCTGGCAACGTTGCTGCTGGTGATCGCGACATCATTTATCGGTGTATCGCTGGTGCGGGCCCAGGGGCTGCGTATTCTGGGGCAAATGCAGATCAAGCTGGCCCGCGGTGAGAGTCCCGCCGGCGAGATGATCAAAAGCGTCTCGCTGTTGCTCGCGGGATTTCTGCTGCTGCTGCCCGGCTTTTTCACTGATTTCCTCGGCCTGCTGCTGTTATTGCCGCCGATACAGCATCTGTTGACGCTGCGCCTACTGCCTTATCTGCGTTTTCAGCGCGGTCCCGGCGCCGGCGGTGAGACTTTTGAAGGCGAGTACCGTCGTCATGATCTTCCTCACGACAGACTAAACGACCGGCGCGACGATGAGAAATAGGTAAAAAAAGAGGACGGGGTGATAAAATGTAACTTTTTGATTAAAATAATGTTAAATTTATTATGGCTAAAATTTCATCACTTAAGTGAAAAAAATTTTTTTTATCCCCTTGAAGCTTCTCTGAACGCCCCCATCTTATTCTCCACGAGGCCGGGCATGACATCATGCCCGGTATTCATCCCAAAAAACTGATACGGACTTTCTCAAGGGGAGCTATCAATGAAAATTCGTCCATTACATGATCGCGTTATCGTCAAGCGTAAAGAAGTTGAAGCCAAGTCTGCGGGCGGCATCGTGCTGACCGGTTCCGCGGCGGGCAAGTCCACTCGCGGTGAAGTACTGGCTGTGGGCCACGGCCGGATTCTGGAAAACGGCGAAGTGAAAGCGCTGGACGTGAAAGTTGGCGACATCGTGATTTTCAATGACGGATATGGCGTGAAGGTTGAGAAAATCGACAACGATGAAGTGCTGATTATGTCCGAAAGCGACATTCTGGCTATCGTTGAGCAGTAATCCGCGCGTAATCATCTGAACTGAACGAATTTAAGGGAAATCGAAATGGCAGCTAAAGACGTAAAATTCGGTAACGACGCTCGCGTAAAAATGCTTCGCGGCGTAAATGTTCTGGCCGACGCGGTAAAAGTGACCCTGGGTCCTAAAGGCCGTAACGTGGTGCTGGACAAATCCTTCGGCGCGCCGGTCATCACCAAAGACGGCGTTTCAGTTGCACGTGAAATTGAACTGGAAGATAAGTTCGAGAACATGGGCGCCCAGATGGTGAAAGAAGTTGCCTCCAAAGCCAATGACGCTGCAGGCGACGGCACCACCACCGCGACCGTGCTGGCTCACTCTATCGTTAACGAAGGCCTGAAAGCCGTGGCCGCCGGCATGAACCCAATGGACCTCAAGCGCGGTATCGACAAAGCCGTTATCGCCGCTGTAGAAGAACTGAAAAAACTGTCCGTACCTTGCTCCGATTCCAAAGCGATCGCGCAGGTGGGTACCATCTCCGCCAACTCAGATGAAACCGTCGGCACCCTAATTGCTGAAGCCATGGCGAAAGTGGGCAAAGAAGGCGTCATCACCGTGGAAGAGGGTTCCGGTCTGCAGGATGAGCTGGACGTGGTTGAAGGGATGCAGTTCGATCGTGGTTATCTCTCCCCGTATTTTGTCAACAAGCCGGAAACAGGCGCCGTTGAACTGGAAAGCCCGTTCATTCTGCTTGCCGACAAGAAAATCTCCAATATCCGCGAAATGCTGCCGGTGCTGGAAGCCGTTGCCAAAGCAGGCAAACCGCTGCTGATTATCGCTGAAGATGTTGAAGGCGAAGCGCTGGCTACGCTTGTGGTAAACACCATGCGCGGTATCGTTAAAGTCGCCGCAGTGAAGGCGCCGGGCTTCGGCGATCGCCGTAAGGCTATGCTGCAGGATATAGCTATCCTGACCGCGGGTACCGTTATTTCCGAAGAAATCGGCCTTGAGCTGGAAAAAGCTACCCTGGAAGATATGGGGCAGGCCAAGCGTGTCGTTATCACCAAAGACACCACCACTATCATCGACGGCGTGGGCGACAAGGCCCTTATCGATAGCCGCGTTACGCAAATCAACCAGCAGCGTGACGAAGCCACCTCCGATTACGATCGTGAAAAACTGCAAGAGCGCGTGGCCAAACTGGCTGGCGGCGTGGCGGTTATTAAAGTAGGTGCCGCGACCGAAGTCGAAATGAAAGAGAAGAAAGCCCGCGTTGAAGACGCCCTGCACGCTACCCGCGCCGCAGTGGAAGAAGGCGTGGTCGCCGGCGGCGGCGTGGCGCTGATTCGCGTAGCCAACAGCATTGCTGAACTGCGTGGCGACAATGAAGATCAGAACGTCGGCATCAAAGTTGCGCGCCGCGCGATGGAAGCGCCGCTGTGTCAGATCGTCGCCAACGCCGGTGAAGAGCCGTCCGTCATCGCGAATAAAGTGAAAGCGGGTGAAGGTAATACCGGTTACAACGCGGCAACTGAAGAGTATGGCAACATGATCGACATGGGTATCCTGGATCCGACAAAGGTAACCCGTTCCGCGCTGCAGTATGCGGCTTCCATCGCCGGTCTGATGATCACCACCGAATGTATGGTGACCGACCTGCCGAAGGAAGACAAACCTGACCTGGGCGGCATGGGCGGCATGGGCGGCATG
>NZ_JBLKSS010000093.1:10344-13133 GCF_047607725.1 Sodalis sp. (in: enterobacteria)
TNANNNANTCCCCCCGTATCGCTAATGGCGTTGAAACCCCCGGCTTGCCGGGGGTTTTTGTTTTTTTGGTAAAAAATTATCAACGAAGCGGGTTTTAGGGTATAAATTCATCAGGGCGTCCACAGGACGGGCCGCCGGATAAAACGGGCCGGCCGCGCGCCAGCGGGGAGCGTGGCGCGCACAGCAAATTTGCCATACCCTTCAGGAATTCATGAGGAAAAAGATGCGGACCAAATTCTTAATGATGCTTTGTGCCGGCAGTCTGTTGGTGGCGGGATGCAGCAGCACGCATGATTTAACAGCGGCCGGCCAGTCGGTGCGTTTCACCGATACCCAGCCCGGCAGCGAGTGCCGCCTTTTGGGCGAGCTTACCGGTACCCAGAGTAACTGGTTTTCCGGCCAGGACGGCGAAAACAGCGCCATGCGTGGGGCCGCGAATGATTTGAGGAACCGCGCGGCCACAATGGGCGGCAACGTTATCTACGGCGCCAGCAGCCCGGTCAGTAAAAAAGAAACCTACCTGGCGAGCTTTGTGCCGCTGGACAGCAAAATTCAGGGCCAGGTCTATAACTGCCCGTAATGCCGTAATTACCTAATGCTGTAATGCCCGGACCTGCTTATATGCCCTGCGGTCACGGTAGAGCCCGTTTGCCGGCTGCTGTACTCCGCCGGCAGGCATCGGGCCATGGCGCGCCCTCTCCGGCAAGCTTAGGGTAAAGGCGCGCTGCTCGACCTAGGCCGGGTCAGGCCCGTTACTCGGTAATCCCCCGCGCCCCGGCGCGTTAACCGGTGGGCAGCCACTATACTATCGCCAGCCTGCCGGCACTCCTTCGCACTCTGGCGCGTTAGCCGCTGGACAGCCAATGCCGTCAGCGTTGCCGTAGTCCCAGATCCAGCGGTGTCTTGCTGCTCTCGCCGCCAATTTCCCGCGCCAGCCTCGGCACCAGATAGCCTGACACTTTCTCCAGCAGTTGCCGCATAATCTCCCGTGCTTGGGTATCCTGCACCATAAAATGCGCAGCCCCCTGTACCCTATCTAGCACATGCAGGTAATAGGGTAAAATGCCGGCGGCGAAAAGGGTTTCACTGAGCGCGGCCAGCGTATCAGCGTTATCATTTACGCCGCGCAGCAGTACGCTTTGGTTGAGTAATGTCACCCGCGCATTGCGCAGCCGTGTCATACTGTCGCAGACGGCGGCATCGATTTCACGGGCGTGGTTGATGTGGGTCACTAGCACCACCTTCAGCCGGCAGCCGGCCAGCCGCTGGCAAAGACACGCGGTAATACGTGCCGGGATGACGACCGGCAGCCTGCTGTGAATGCGCAGGGTGGTCAGATGGGGGATCTCTTCCAACAGACAAATAAGCTCATCCAGCTCATGATCTTTAGCCATTAACGGGTCGCCGCCGGAAAGAATGATCTCATTCAGTTCAGGGTGCTGCCGGATATAGGCCACGGCGCGCAGCCAATTCGTTTTGTTGCCCTGATTATCCTGATAGGGATAATGGCGCCGAAAACAGTAGCGGCAATTGACCGCGCAGCCGCCTTTCACCAGCATCAGCGCGCGGTTTTGGTATTTATGCAGCAGGCCGGGCACCACGCTGTGCTGCTCGTCCAGCGGATCGGTGCTGAATCCCGGCGCTCGATCGAATTCCTCACGTGCCGTAATCACCTGGCGCAAGAGCGGATCGTCCGGATCGCCCGGTAGCATGCGCGCCGCAAAAGCGCAGGGAACGCGAAACGGGAACAGGCGCCGCGCCTCGACTCCCTCGCGCAGGTCGGGGTGTTGCCCGAGCCCAAGAAGCTCCAGGAGTTGCACAGGGTCGGTGATGACATCGGCAAGTTGATGTAACCATTCTTCTCTAGCGGGCGTATTTCGGATTATAATATGTGCCATTTTTTGGCTTAATTACCAAGTTTATATTAAGAGGACCACCATGGCGTCTTATAGTACCAATGAATTCCGTTCCGGTCTTAAAATCATGCTTGATGGCGAGCCGTGCGCGATCATTGATAATGAATTCGTGAAGCCCGGCAAAGGCCAGGCGTTCAACCGGGTCCGTCTGCGCAAGCTGGTTTCCGGCAAAGTGCTGGAAAAAACCTTCAAATCCGGTGACTCGGTGGAAGCCGCCGATGTGATGGATATCAACCTGACTTACCTGTACAGCGACGGTGAGTTTTGGCATTTCATGAATAATGAAAACTTTGAACAGCTGGCCGCCGATGCCAAAGCCGTTGGCGATAACGCCAAATGGCTGGTCGAACAGGCCGAATGCGTGCTGACATTGTGGAACGGCCAGCCGATCGCCGTGACGCCGCCTAACTTCGTGGAGCTGGAAATCACCGAAACCGACCCGGGCCTCAAAGGCGATACCGCCGGCACCGGCGGCAAACCCGCCACGCTGACCACCGGTGCGGTGGTGAAAGTACCGTTGTTCGTTCAGATTGGTGAAGTGATCAAAGTGGATACGCGCTCCGGCGAGTATGTCTCTCGGGTTAAATAACGCGTTACGGGAAACGCCGTCTTAGAGGCGGCGGTAGCTGACTTTTGGCATTCGTGGATTTTTGGAACCTGGTTGACAAAAATGACCAAGTTATTGCTGCTCGCCGTTCTGGCGTTAACGACTTTAAGCGGGTGTAATACCACCGTAAGCGCCCCGTGGAGGACGTCTTGAATTATTGGTGGGTTTGTTGTATGGCCCGGTAAGAATATGTTCCACTACGATGCCTAGTGAACCCGCATCCTATAAGGGACGGCTGTCAGATCATGGATAATCCGGTGATGATA
>NZ_JBLKSS010000094.1:0-12776 GCF_047607725.1 Sodalis sp. (in: enterobacteria)
AAGTCCAGCGGGAAATTGGGACGACGTCTTGAGGGTTTTGGTGGGGTTTGTTTCATGAATTGCGCCCATTAAAAAAATAATGGACATCATCTTCAATAACTTGATGGGGAATTAACAGACGGCGCTGGGCGTACGCTTACGTCTGCGCTGCCAACGCACCCGTCGCTGAAATTAGCGATTCTCCTCATAAATATTAACAAAATTCACCACGGCGACACTGTCACATCCCGCATGGAGTAACATACTCTTGGCTGACCGGCCCGGCCCACCCGCGGGTTTCGGCCATTATTGACTCACGGAGATCCCATGCTTAAGCTCAGTCCTTCTCGTACCGCCCTGGTGCTCATCGATTTACAAGAAGGGATTTTACCCTTCGCCGGCGGCCCGCACAGCGCCGCGGACGTCGTCAAACGCGCGGCCGTGCTGGCGCAGGGTTTTCGCGACGCGCACGCGCCGGTATTTTTGGTCCGCGTGGGTTGGTCGGCCGATTTCGCCGACGTGTTGAAACAGCCGGTGGATAGCGCCAGCGGCGGCCCCGGCCCGCTGCCGGCCACCTGGTGGGACATTCCCGTCGCCCTACAGGCGCAAGACAGCGACATTCGCATCATTAAACGCCAGTGGGGCGCCTTCTACGGCACCGAATTGGAAATGCAGCTGCGCCGGCGCGGTATTCAAACCATTGTCTTGGGCGGGATTTCCACTAATATTGGCGTGGAATCCACCGCGCGTAATACCTGGGAGCTGGGTTTCGAGCTGGTGCTGGTGGAAGATATCTGCAGCGCCCACGATGAGACCCAGCATAACGGCAGCTTCCAGCATATCTTCCCGCTCCTGGGCCGCGTGCGCCGCATTGCGGAAGTGCTTGACGCCCTGGCCGGTTAACGCCCGCCACTTCAACTGCGTGGAGGGCAACACCACGCTGTACGCGCTGCCCGATGCCGTGCGAGTGCGCGAGTGGCGCGCCATGACGCCGGAAACGTTTCGTTTTTGCTTCAAGTTTCCCGCCACCATCAGCCACCAGGGCGGGCTGCGCCACTTCCAGTCGCCGCTGGCGGCGTTTTTCGCTACCCTCGCACCGCTGGCGGACCGCATCGGGCAATATTGGCTTCAGCTGCCGGCGGCATTTGGCCCGGCGGACCTGGACCGACTTTGGGCCTTGCTCGACGCGCTGCCGGCGGATTTCCACTACGGTGTGGAGGGGCGCCATCCGGCTTTTTTCACCAAACAAGACGAAGAGCGTGCGCTAAACCGCGGCCTGCAGCAGCGGGGCGTCAACCGGGTGATCCTCGACAGCCGCCCGGTCCATACGGCCCTCCCCACTTCCCCGGCGCGGCGCGCCGCCAAGCAGCAAAAACCCAAGCTGCCGGTGCATACGGTGGTGACCGCCGGACGGCCCTTGGTGCGCTTTATCGGTGCCGACGACCCCGACGATAACGTCACGCTGTTCCAGCCGTGGCGGGCCCGTTTACCGCAATGGCAACAGCGGGGAACGCTCTTTTTGTTTATCCACACGCCGGATATCGCCTTTGCACCGCCGCTGGCCCAGCATTTGTGGCCGAAACTGGCAGCACAAATCCCCGCTATGGGCCCAACGCCGCATTGGCCACAGCAGGAAACGCTTTTTTGAGCGGTCAAAACCGCGCGAACCACCCGCTTTTTTTTGCGACACCGCCGGTGACACAGGCTATTATTTTGCTCGCGAAAAGTTGGGTGAACGAGGGAGTAACGTTAGGATGGTAAGCGCGCTTTATGTCGTGCTGGGTGCATTGTTGCTGATAAAGTTATCGCTGGATGTCGTCAGGCTCAGGACCCAATACCGCGTGGCCACGGGTGACGGCGGTTTTTATGAATTACAGACCGCTATCCGGGTGCACGGCAACGTGGTGGAATATATTCCCATCGGCCTGATTTTACTGGTGTTGCTGGAAATGAACGGAACCCCCAACTGGACATTGCACATCTGCAGGCTGCTGCTGATGGCCGGTCGGCTGATGCACTATTATGGTCTGCGCACGCGGGAATACCGCTAGCGGCGCGCCGGCATGAGCGCCACTTACTGCGCGTTGATGCTGATGGTGCTGCTTAATCTCTGGTTCATGCCCTGGGATGTGGTGCTCAGCTGGCAGTAAGGGGGCACCCGGCTGCGCGCGGGACACATGCTTTATCGCCGCTTTCTGATAGAATAGGGGTTTTGCACAACGACGCCTATTTTGCCATGACCCATCGTGATGACCTTTTCTCGGCGCCCATAGCCAGCCTGGGCGACTGGACTTTCGACGATCGCGTCGCCGAAGTCTTTCCTGATATGATCCAGCGTTCCGTCCCCGGCTATTCCAATATTATCTCGATGATCGGGATGCTGGCCGGCCGCTTTGCCCGCGCGGGAACGCAGATTTATGATCTCGGCTGCGCCCTCGGCGCCGCGACGCTCGCGATGCGCCGCACCATTCACCATACCGATTGCCGCATTATCGCGGTGGACAACTCGCCGGCGATGATAGCCTGCTGTCGGCGCCATATCGAAGCATTTCGCGCCGAGACGCCTACGGAGATCGTCGAAGGCGATATACGCACCGTCCCCATTGAAAACGCCTCGCTGGTGGTGCTCAATTTTACCTTGCAGTTTCTCGAACCCGAGCAGCGCCAAACATTGCTTAATCGTATTTATCAGGGGCTCAATCCGGGGGGTGCCGTGGTGCTATCGGAAAAATTCAGTTTTCAGGATCGGCGCATTGGCGCACTGTTGTTCGATATGCATCACGATTTCAAACGGGCCAACGGCTATAGCGAACTGGAGATCAGCCAGAAACGTAGCATGCTGGAAAATGTGATGCTCACCGACACGGTGGAAGAGCATAAACAGCGTCTGGCCGAGGCGGGTTTCGGTCATGCCGAGGTCTGGTTCCAGTGCTTCAATTTCGGCTCATTGATTGCCATCAAACCGGAGAGCGGGCAGTGAGTCAGTTTGCCGATTTTTATCAGCTTATCGTCAAGAGTCCGTTGAGTCACTGGCTCAATACCCTGCCCGCACAACTGAGCGAGTGGGAACATACTTCGTTGCACGGCAAGTTTACCCAGTGGTTTAACGCGGTGGAAAAACTGCCGACGCTGACCCCCGCGCGTCTGGATCTCCTGCACGGCGTAAGCGCGGACAGCAACCCGCCGCTGCCCGTCGGCCAGCGGGCGGGGATCGAATCCCTGCTGCGCCAGCTGATGCCGTGGCGTAAAGGCCCCTTTTCACTTTATGGCGTCACTATCGACACCGAATGGCGCTCTGATTGGAAATGGGAACGCGTGGTGCCGCATATCGCGCCGCTGGCCGGCCGGCTTATCTTGGATGTCGGCTGCGGCAGCGGTTACCACCTGTGGCGGATGGTCGGCGCCGGCGCGCAACTGGCGGTCGGCATCGATCCGATGCAGCTGTTTTATTGCCAATTTGCCGCGGTGCGCAAGCTGCTCGGCGATGATCTACGGGCGCATCTGCTGCCGTTGGGCATTGAGCAGTTACCGGAATTGGCCGCCTTTGACACCGTGTTTTCCATGGGGGTGCTGTATCATCGCCGCTCGCCGCTCGATCATCTGCTGCAGTTAAAAAATCAATTGGTCAGCGGCGGTGAACTGGTGTTGGAAACCCTGGTCATCGAAGGGGACCAGAACCAGGTGCTGGTCCCCGGGGAGCGTTACGCCCAAATGCGCAACGTCTACTTTATTCCCTCCCCCGCCGCCTTGATCGGCTGGCTGGAAAAATGCGGGTTTGTTAACGTGCGTCAGTTGGATATGTCGGTGACCAGCACTGACGAACAGCGGCGCACGGCGTGGATGACCAGCGAATCCCTGGCGGATTTCCTGCATCCCGACGACCCGCGACTGACCATTGAGTGCCACCCCGCACCGCTGCGGGCGGTTATCGTGACGGAGAAACCCTGACGGCAAACGGCGCGGCGGGGTGAAAGCGCCCCTTCGCCGCCAGTATGCGCCCCATCACCGATAAGGAAGGCGCGCTAATGCGTCCGGTTGCCGGCGCGGGCGTTAATTAGGTAATGGCCAGTCGTCATAGCGTAGGCCCAGGAAGGGCGCCGTCACCGATTAACACGAGATAAAAAGAAGCCCCAACAAGAGGTTGGGGCTTGGTACTTGCAAGCATCACGTGGGTTAAAGCGTGTGCGCGGCAAAATCGGTTATCACGCCGGACGCGTCGCAACGGGCAACACGGTCAGCGCATGTTTCATATTGGCTACCATTTCACCGTCTACCCGGTAACGGCTGAATTCGTCCGCCTCGCTGTCGGCGCTCATGCTGACGCCCGCTTTCCGGTAGCGCATGCCGGAGGGAACAAATTGACCGGCGGAGCTGTGCAATTCTTGGATCCCGCTTTGCACAAACTTATGCAGGTTAGTCAATCTCACGCCCCCTCCCGCCATAATGATTGGACCACGACTGAGCTCGGTCAGTTCCCTCAGTAACGCCAAACCTGTTTCCGCGCTTTGCTGTTGACCGGAGCTTAGGATGCGCGCCACCCCTAAATCGGTTAATTGCCGCAGCGCCTGATAAGGATTGAGGCACATATCGAAGGCGCGGTGGAAAGTGACCGCCATCGTGCCGGCAAGGTGCATAATGCGACGCATACGCGCCAGATCAACGTGCCCGTCCGCATCGAGCAGGCTAATCACCAACCCCGGAAAGCCCATATCACGGACCTGCGCGACATCATTAAGCATCACCTCGAACTCGGCAGCGCTATAGCAAAAATCGCCGCCGCGCGGGCGGATGATGATGGGATGAACCGGCAACGCAACGCGGTCGCGTACCGCCTGCAGCGTTCCAAAACCGGGCGTCAATCCCCCTTCTTTTGGAGCACAACAAAGCTCAATCCGGTCCGCGCCCGCTTGCTCTGCCGTTATGGCGCACTCCGCGCTATAGCAGCAAACTTCCAGTTTTTTGGCATGGTATACTACTCCTTTCTTAACGGCCCTGAATTACTGGCATAGCACACTATGCCAGCAAACGGCGGCGTTATTGTTGTTAATTGTGCAGGGAAAAGACTATGGCATTCAACTTCGATGAATGTATCGACCGGCGTCACAGCGATAGTTATAAATGGCAAAAGTACGCCGGGCGGGATGTCATTCCACTCTGGGTGGCCGATACAGACTTTCGTTCGCCTCCCTGCATTATCGAGGCGTTGCGCGCCCGTGTCGAACATGGCGTGTTTGGCTACGGCTCGGCGCCGACGGACCTGACCGAGATTTTCATCCATCGGATGCGCGAGCGCTATCAGTGGGAGGTCAAGGCGGAATGGCTCGTTTTTCTACCGGGCCTGGTGAGCGGCCTGCATCTGGCGGTCCGCGCCCTGACCGCGGCAAACGAGGCGGTGGTCATTCCTAATCCTATCTATCCGCCGTTCCGCGCGGCCGCCCGCAGCGCGGGCCGCGAACAGCGGCTGGCGCCGATGCGACTTGAGGCCGATCGTTGGTGCGTGGATTTCACCGGCACCGATCCCGCGCTGACCGGCAACGAACGCCTGTTGATGCTGTGCAATCCCCACAACCCCGGCGGAACTGCCTATCGCCGCGAAGAGCTTTTGCAGCACCTGGCCTTTACCCGTGAGCACAATCTGCTGGTGTGCTCCGATGAAATTCATTGCGATTTATTGCTGACCCCCGGTCTGCGACATATCCCCTTCGCGTCCCTGAACGAGGACGCGGCACAGCGCAGCATTACCCTCATGTCGCCGTCGAAAAGCTTCAATATCCCCGGACTTGGGGCTTCGGTTGCGGTAATACCCAATGCGCGTCTGCGCATGAAGTTCGCCACGCAGCGCGCGGGCATGGTGCCGGCCGTGGATGTGCTGGCGCTGTGCGCCGCTAACGCCGCCTGGCGCGGCGGCCAGGATTGGCTCGGGGAGCAGATTGACTATCTGCGCGCCAATCGCGACCGGCTCGCGGCTCGCCTGCGGGATATGCCCGGTCTGACGCTGGCTGGCCCCGAGGTGACCTATTTGGCCTGGATTGACGCCAGCGGCCTGGACGTAGCCGATCCACACACCTTTTTTGAACAGGCGGGCGTCGGTCTCTCCGCCGGCGCCGATTTCGGCGACCGGCGCTTTGTCCGGCTCAATTTCGGCTGCGCCAGGGGGTTGCTGGACGCCGCCCTGGATAGGATGGTGCAGGCAATCAACAGAACCAACGCGCATAGCGGGTCGCTGCCCTAACAACGTCAAGGGCGCGCGGTGGTAACGATATCGCGCAGTCTATGGGGGTGAAATTTCACGGTGACGCGGCCATCACTGATCGCAAGCGTAGGATTGGCTAATGTCTCCTCCTGAGAGCGCGGCTGGCTTTGTTTGATGCGCAAATCGGGCGAGGCCAGCGCACTCTCCGAGATCAGCGGCCGCGGGTAAAGCGTATCCGCCTCTCCCGGCAGCACCATTTCAATATGTTCCCATCCTTCATGGGGATATCGCCGCTCGCCGGGCCAGGGAAGCTCAATACAATGGAGCGCTTGTCCTTTTAAAACCAGCGGCGTCGTCAGTTCAAACAGTGCAATGTTAGTAAGCGCCCCATGGAGGACGTCTTGAATTATTGGTGGGTTTGTTGTATGAGACAGTAAACCTACGTTACACGCTTATGCTCATTGCATTTTCACATTGTATTGATTTTAATAATTTTTATTTCTATCCCGGTTTGAGTGATATGAAATTAGTGGTTCTGAAGTTTGTGATAGTGTCCATTAAAATTTAAGTGGACACTATCATCGCCGGATTATCCATGATCTGACAGCCGTCCCTTATAGGATGCGGGTTCACTAGGCATCGTAATGGAACATATTCTTACCGGGCCATACAACAAACCCACCAATAATTCAAGACGTCCTCCACGGGGCGCTTACCTGCCGGATAAGCCAATGGGTACCGGCACTAGATGGGCTGCCCAGCGGGCCTGGCAAGGCAAAGACCTCTCGTCCCTGATCCAGCGCACAGCGCGCCGTGACCAGCGAACCGCTTTTTATTGCCGCCTCCAACACCAACACCCCCATGCTTAACCCGCTTATCAAACGGTTACGAAAGGGAAAATTCATCGCCAGCGGCGGCGCATAGGGCAAAAACTCCGAAACCAGCGCGCCTTCGTGCGCGACAATTTCGGCGGCCAACCGGCAATGCTGGCGCGGATAGCCGTAACCGATCCCGCAGCCCAACACCGCCCCGGTCTTTCCCCCGGCGGCCAGCGCGGCGCGGTGGCAGACCCCATCAATGCCGAGCGCCAGACCGCTGGTGATAGTCAGGCTGGCGGCCGCTAGCTGACTGGCGAAATAGTCGCCCCATTGTTTACCGTATAGGCTGTATTGCCGGCTACCGACCATCGCCAGCTGTCGCGTTTCCAGGCAGGCGGGATCCCCTGCGATAAAGAGCGCCGGCGGCGGGCAGTCGAGCGCGGCTAGGCGGCGGGGATAACGCGCATCGTTGATGGCAAGCAAATGGTGACCCGGTTGCGCTAGCCAGCGGCGCGCGCTCTCCAGTTCGCCCGGCGAACAGCGACGATAGAGGTGGTGCTGCCGCGGGGTTAAAACCGCATTTAACAGCGCTTGCGGGTCCAGCAGCGCCGAATCCGCCGTTTTGGCTAGATATTCCTTGGCCCGGGCGCCGTTTACCCCCTTTACCGCCGCCATGCGCAGCCATATTTCGCTCAATGGCATTTTCCCTCCTTCCCTTCCCTGGCGACCGGCCAACGCCGGGACATTTCCCGTCCAATGCTGTCAATCAGCCCCGGAAATGTCTAAAATAAAGGTAAATGTCGTTTTCATACTCAGATGCAGATTCAAACCACTATGTCATTATTGCAGGTATTACATTATCCCGACGAGCGGTTGCGCAAAGTCGCCAAACCTGTCGCCGACGTCAATGACGCCATCCGCCGCATCGTGGATGATATGTTTGAGGCTATGTACGCCGAGGAGGGGATCGGCCTGGCTGCCACCCAGGTTGATATCCACCAGCGGATCATCGTTATTGATGTCTCTGAAAACCGCGATCAGCGCCTGGTGCTGATCAATCCCGAACTGCTGGAGAAAAGCGGCGAGACCGGCATTGATGAAGGCTGTCTGTCGATTCCCGATCAACGAGGCTTCGTACCGCGGGCGGAAAAGGTGAAAGTGCGGGCGCTGGATCGCGACGGTAACAGCTTCGAGTTGGAGGCGGACGATCTGCTGGCAATCTGTATCCAGCACGAGATGGATCATCTGGTCGGCAAGCTGTTTGTTGATTATCTCTCGCCGCTAAAACGTCAGCGCATTCGTCAAAAAATGGAAAAACTGGCGCGTATGACCGCGCGGGCGGATAAGGATAAAGTAACCCAAACACCATAGGAATCATCGTGTCCGACTCTTTACGTATTATCTTCGCCGGTACGCCGGATTTCGCCGCGCGCCATTTGGACGCGCTGATTTGCGCCAAACATCAGGTGGTCGGCGTTTTCACCCAGCTGGACCGGCCCGCCGGACGCGGCAACAGATTGACGCCCAGCCCGGTCAAGCAGTTGGCGGAGCGGCATAGCCTACCGGTATATCAACCTTCTTCGCTGCGCAAACCCGAGGGGCAAGGGTGGGTGGCGGCGTTAAAGGCGGATATCATGGTGGTCGTGGCCTATGGCCTGATCCTGCCGCAGGCGGTCCTGGACCTGCCGCGCCTTGGCTGTATCAACGTCCATGGGTCGCTATTACCGCGATGGCGCGGGGCGGCACCGATTCAGCGAGCATTGTGGGCCGGCGACGACCGAACCGGCGTGACGATTATGCAGATGGATGCCGGCCTCGATACCGGCGCCATGCTGCATAAGGCCGCCTGTGCTATCAAGTCCGACGACACCAGTGCCTCGCTGTATGACAAATTGGCGCAAATCGGGCCGGGCGCCCTATTGACCACGCTTGAGCAGCTCGCCGCCGGCCGCGCCGCAGCCGAGCCACAAGACAACGCGCTCACGACCTATGCGGACAAACTCAGCAAGGACGAAGCCCGGCTCGACTGGCGCCTGCCCGCGGCACAGCTTGAGCGTTGCATCCGCGCCTTTAACCCCTGGCCCATCAGCTATTTCCCGCTGTCGGGGCAGCCAATCAAAGTTTGGGCCGCCAGCGTTGACGCCCGGCAGACGGCGTCATGTGCACCAGGCACGATTGTGGCCACGGACAAGGCCGGCATTCACATCGCCACCGTCGAGGGCGTTCTGACGCTAACTCAGTTGCAGCCGGCGGGTAAAAAAGCGATGCCGGTCCAGGATTTACTCAATTCACGCCGCGAATGGTTTATTCCCGGTACGTTTCTGGATTAATCTTCACCTTAAGGGTGAGCCGGCGGCGTTGGCCACCGGTTATATGGCGAGAGCCTCCACGGCCCGGTCTGCTATGAAAACACACTATAATCTCCGCGTTATCGCCGCCAAGGCAGTGGCGCAGGTGCTGGACCAAGGCCAGTCCCTCGGCGCCCTGTTGCCGCCGTTGCAGGCGTCTTTGAACGAAAAGGACCGTGCGCTGCTGCAGGAACTCTGTTTCGGTATTATGCGCGTCCTGCCGCAGTTAGAATGGATCCTGCACCAGCTGATGGAAAAACCGTTGACCGGTAAACAGCGGCCGGTTCATTACCTGCTCATGGTCGGTTTGTATCAGTTGATCTACACCCGCATCCCTGCCCATGCCGCGCTGGCGGAGACGGTAGAGGGCGCGGTGGCGCTGAAACGGCCGCAGCTAAAGGGGCTGATTAACGGCGTGTTGCGCCAGTTCCAACGCCAGCAGGCAGCCTTGCTGGCCGAGGCCGCGCAACTGGACATCCGCCACCTGCATCCCTCCTGGCTGCAAAAACGGATCCTGGCCGCCTGGCCGGCGCAGTACGCGCAGATAATCGACACCAACAATCAACGGCCGCCGATGTGGCTGCGGGTCAACCGCCGGCACCACGGCCGTGACGCCTATCTGGCGTTGCTGGCCGATGCGGATATCGCCGCCGTCACGCACCCGCAGTTGCCGGACGCCATCAGGCTGGAGATGCCGTGCAACGTTGGCCGCCTGCCTGGCTTCGATCGGGGCTGGGTAACGGTGCAGGATGCATCGGCGCAGGGCTGCGCCTTGCTGCTGGCACCGCAGGACGGTGAGGCCATCCTCGATCTGTGCGCCGCCCCCGGCGGCAAGACCACCCATCTTTTGGAGATCGCGCCCGCGGCGCGAGTCACCGCGGTAGATGTGGACGGGCAGCGCGCGGCACGGATCCATGACAATCTGCAGCGGCTGGGCATGCAGGCGGAGGTTATCATTGGCGACGGGCGTGCGCCGGAAGACTGGTGCGGTAATCGGCTTTTCGATCGCATCCTGCTGGATGCGCCTTGCTCCGCGACGGGCGTCATACACCGGCATCCGGATATCAAATGGCTGCGCCGCGACGGGGACATCGCCAAGCTGACTGAATTGCAGCGGCAGATCCTGCACGCCGCCTGGCGGATCCTGAAGCCCGGCGGCACGTTGCTGTATGCCACCTGTTCGATTCTGCCGGAAGAAAACCGCGGTCAAATCGCCGCTTTTCTCGCCAGCCATCCTAACGCCCGGCTGCAGGAAACGGGCGATGCCGCCGCCCCCGGCTTGCAATGCTTACCGTCGCCGACGTCGGGTGATGGTTTCTTTTACGCTAAGATGATAAAAGGGACGCAGGCCCCCTGACGGCGGGGATAACAAAGAGACGCTCACCCGCTATCGGCGCGAATGATAAAGGTACACGCCCGCTATCGGTGCGCATGATAACAGGTGCCCCCCGCCCGCTAACGGCGTGCTTGGCTGAACACAACGGGTCATTTATGAAAATTATCATCCTTGGTGCGGGGCAGGTCGGCGGCACGCTGGCGGAAAACCTGGTCGGTGAGAATAATGACATCACCATCGTCGATACCAATCCTGACCAGCTGCGCCAGTTGCAGGACAAGTTCGATTTGCGCGCGATCCAAGGGCACGGGTCACATCCGCGGGTCCTGCGCGATGCCGGGGCGGAGGATGCCGATATGCTGGTGGCGGTCACCAACTCCGACGAAACCAATATGATTGCCTGTCAGATAGCCTATACGCTGTTCAAAACGCCAAACCGCATCGCCCGCATCCGCTCCCACGATTATGTCCGCGAGGCGGAGCGGCTGTTTTCGCCGGAAGCGGTGCCTATCGATCATTTAATTTCCCCCGAGCAGCTGGTCACCGATAACATCTATAAACTGATTGAGTACCCCGGCGCGCTGCAGGTGGTCAATTTCGTCGAAGGCAAAGTCAGCCTGGTGGCGGTCAAGGCCTATTATGGCGGGCCGCTGGTCGGTAATGCCCTCTCTTTTCTGCGCGAACATATGCCACACATCGAAACACGCGTCGCGGCGATTTTTCGCCAGGACCGGCCGATTCGCCCGCAGGGTTCGACGATTATCGAGGCGGGCGATGAGGTGTTCTTCGTGGTCGCCTCGCAGCATATCCGCGCGGTGATGAGTGAAATGCAGCGGCTGGAAAAGCCCTATAAGCGCATCATGATTGTCGGCGGCGGTAACATCGGCGCCGGCCTGGCTTATCGGCTGGAAAAAGATTACAGCGTGAAACTGATTGAGCACGATCAGGAGCGGGCCGCGTCGCTGGCGGAACGGTTGCATGATACTATCGTCTTTTACGGTGATGCCTCTGATCAGGAGCTACTGGCGCAGGAGCATATTGAACAGATCGACGTCTTTATCGCCATCACCAACGACGATGAAGCCAATATCATGTCCGCCATGTTGGCCAAACGGATGGGCGCGAAAAAGGTATTGGTGCTTATCCAGCGGCGCGCCTATGTGGATCTGGTGCAGGGCAGCGTTATCGACATCGCTATTTCACCGCAGCAGGCCACGATATCAGCGCTGCTGGGGCATGTGCGCAAAGCGGATATTGTCAGCGTCTCCTCGCTGCGGCGCGGGGTGGCGGAGGCGATTGAGGCCATCGCTCATGGCGACGAGAGCACCTCGCGGGTAGTTGGCCGCCATATCGACGCCATCAAACTGCCGCCCGGCACTATTATCGGCGCCATTGTCCGCGGCGATGAGGTGATCATCGCCAATCGTAACAGCCGTATCGAACAGGGCGACCATGTGATCATGTTCCTGACCGATAAAAAGTTTGTCAGCGATGTGGAACGGCTGTTCCAACCCAGTCCCTTTTTCCTTTAGACATCGACATATCGTCGGCCTATTCGGAAAAATACCCCCCTGGTAAATCATTCATCCTTTGTTAGACTTAGTTCATTCACAAATGATGGAGCAAGCCTATGAGTTTCTTACAAGAATTCCGCAAATTCGCGATGCGTGGCAACGTGGTCGACCTGGCGGTCGGTATTATCATCGGTGCCGCTTTCGGCAAAATGGTCTCTTCTTTAGTGGCCAACGTCATCATGCCGCCGCTGGGGTTGCTGATCTGCGGGATTGATTTTAAGCAATTCAGTTGGGTGCTCAAGCCGGCGCAGGGAGACACGCCGGCGGTGGTAATGGAGTACGGAATTTTCCTGCAAAATATCTTTGATTTCATCATCGTAGCGTTTGCTGTGTTCTGTATTATCAAGCTGATAAACAGGATGCACCGTAAAGAGGAAGAAAAGCCCGCCGAGCCGTAGGCCATCTGCCAGAAGCCAAACCCGGCCTGGCCGCGCGCCTCTGCGCCAAACTTGAACTGCTTGCGCATAAACACGTCCGGGCTGTTGATATCGGTCATGGCGACAAACAGCGGGGCCTGGCGCTGCTGGA
>NZ_JBLKSS010000095.1:0-12587 GCF_047607725.1 Sodalis sp. (in: enterobacteria)
CTTCCAGCAGTTCCGATATATCCGCTTTTTGGACAAACGCGCGAAGAAGCGCCTCAACACAAAATTATTTAAAGTGCAACCTTATCCTAAACCGGAAACGTTAAAACCAAGTTCATGATGTTTGATTGGGTATTAAAACCGTCATGTAAACAAAATGTGGTGATTTTTCTTTTATGAAGAAATTGCAGATAAAGCGATCCAGTTTTTGGCGGATCACTTTGTCTGCAAGAGTGGATCACTTTGTCTGCGGCGCTACAACCAAGCTGGTGACGGTTCACGACCCGATAATCTGACATGAGAAAGGCGCAATGATCCCAGGTGAAATGCGTATCGCCGCGGGCGATATCGAACTGAATGCCGGCCGTCCGCGTGTCACGGTAACCGTCGCCAATCATGGCGATCGCTCGGTACAGGTCGGCTCCCATTTTCATTTTTACGAGGTCAATCCGGCGCTGAAATTTGACCGTGCCGCGGCCCACGGCCCACGGCCCACGGCCCGCGGCTGTCGGCTGGATATCGCCGCCGGCATCGCGGTGCGTTTCGAGTCCGGCCAGTCGCGGGATGTTCAACTGGTGCCCTACGACGGCAAGCGGGAAGTGTATGGTTTCCGCGCGCAAATCATGGGCAAACTGGAGCCAAAGACATGAGCCATATTTCCCGGCGTGCTTATGCCGATATGTTCGGTCCGACCACCAGTGACGCTGTACGGCTGGCAGATACCGACTTGTGGGTGGAAGTCGAGCAGGATTACACCTGCTACGGCGAAGAGGTGAAATTCGGCGGCGGAAAGGTGATTCGCGCCGGGATGGGGCAGGGGCAAATGACCGCGGCGCATTGCGTCGATCTGGTGCTCACCAATGCGCTGATTATCGATCATTGGGGATTGTGAAAGCGGATATCGGCGTCAAGGACGGGCGTATTCTGTGCATCGGTAAAGCCGGTAATCCAGATGTGCAGCCGGGCGTCACGGTGTCAATCGGCCCCGGCACCGAGGTCGTGGCGGCGGAGGGAAAGATTGTCACCGCCGGCGGAATCGATGCGCATATTCACTTTATTTGCCCGCAGCAGGCGCAAGAGGCGCTGTGCTCCGGTGTGACCACCCTGATTGGCGGCGGTACCGGCCCGGCGGCCGGCACTAACGCCACCACCTGCCCGCCGGGGCCCTGTACCTGGCCCGCATGCTACAGGCGGCGGAGGTGTTGCCGGTTAATATCGGTTTTACCGGCAAAGGCAATGCATCGCTGCCGGTGGCGCTGGAGGAGCAGGTGCTGGCGGGCGCTATCGGACTGAAGCTGCATGAAGATTGGGGAACCACCCCGGCGGCGATTGATTGCTGTCTTGGCGTGGCGGATCGCTATGATGTGCAGGTCGCTATCCACACCGATACCCTCAACGAAGCCGGTTTTGTCGAGGATACGCTGGCGGCGATCGGACCATCCACATCTACCATATGGAAGGGGCAGGCGGCGGCCATGCGCCGGATATTATCCGCGTTTGCGGCGCCGGCAATATTCTTCCGTCGTCCACCAACCCCACCATGCCCTATACGGTCAATACGATTGATGAGCATCTGGACATGCTGATGGTCTGCCACCATCTGGATGCCGGCATCGCCGAAGACGTGGCGTTTGCTGAATCGCGTATTCGTCGGGAAACCATCGCCGCCGAGGACATATTGCACGATCTGGGCTCCTTTTCGATGCTGTCTTCCGACTCCCAGGCGATGGGGCGGGTCGGCGAGGTTATATCCTACGCACCTGGCAGGCGGCGCACAAGATGAAACAGCAGCGCGGCGATAATGATAATTTCCGAGTCAAACGCTATATCGCCAAATACACCATCAATCCGGCCATTACCCACGGTATCGCTCATGAAGTCGGGTCTATCGCGCCGGGGAAACTGGCGGATCTGGTGCTCTGGTCGCCGGCGTTCTTCGGCGTCAAATCCGCATTGGTCATCAAAGGCGGCATGATCGCCACCGTAACCATGGGCGATCCCAACGCCTCTATCCCCACGCCGCAGCCGGTGCATTATCGGCCGATGTTCGGCGCGCTGGGGGGCGCCCGGCACGCGACGCGCATGACCTTTATGTCTGCTGCGGCCCGCGCGGAGGATCTGCCCGCGCGGCTTGGACTCGCCAGCCTGATAGGCGAGGTGCGCCAAAAGGACATGATTAACAACCACTGGCAGCCAACGATCGAGGTGGATGCGCAAACTTATCAGGTGCGCGCCAACGGTCAGTTGTTGACCTGCGAGCCGGCCGCGCTGCGGCCGATGGCGCAGCGTTATTTTCTTTTTTAAACCGACAGGATCTGCGGTCAATTGTATTGACCCAACGCCTTGACCATGCCCACGCTGTTACCGCCAGCGCGACGCTGGCGCTGGATACGCGGTTAAAAAGCAGTGGGCCTATGCGTCTGGATGACGGGCGGGAGGCAGGGCTGCTGCTGCCCCGCGGCCATCGGCTGCGCGGAGGAGACCTGCTTGCCAACGATGACGTCAGCGAAGTAGTGCGCATCATTGCCGCCTCCGAAACCGTTTCCACGGTAACGGCCGGTGATGGCCTGCTACTGGCGCGCGTTTGCTATCATCTCGGCAACCGCCATGTGCCGCTGCAAATCGCTTCCGGCTGGGCGCGCTACCAGCATGATCATGTGCTGGATGACATGGTGCGCGGCCTGGGGGCCGAGGTGAGCGTCGAGCAGGCGCCCTTCGAGCCGGAAGCCGGCGCCTATCAAAGCGCGCCGCACAGCCATGGACACGGGCACGCACATGCACACCCCCATCTCCACTGAATTTGACGATCCCGGCGCGCTGCTGCGCCTGATGCAGTTGATAAGCCCCAGCTTGCCGGTAGGGGGATTTACCTAATTCCCAAGGGCTGGAGTGGGCGGTGGAGTGTGGCTGGGTCAATTCCCCCGCGGCATTCGCCCGCTGGCAGCAACAGCTCATCGACGATCAGCTCAGTTGCCTGGTTGGGGTGCCAGTGGCGAATACCGCTAGAGTCGCTGGCGCTCGGCTTTGGCTACAGCACGTTGGAAGGGGCGGTGATGGCGGGCCTGAAACTGGTGCCTTTCGGTCAAACGGCCCAGGGATTGCTGGGGGCGTTGGCCGCCCCGCGGCCGGCGGCCTGGCAACGTGCCGCATCCCTGGAAGACGAGGCGCTGGGCGGCAGTTTTCCGCTGCAGGCCATCGCCTCCGCCTGCCATGAAACGCAATATTCACGTCTATTCCGTTCCTGACCGTCCGTGCCGCCCATTGGGCGCTGGCACGATAATTGAACGGTATGTTAACTCGATTGCAGGGAGTCACGATGACACACTACAAACAACCGCTGCGCGTCGGCGTCGGTGGACCGGTCGGCTCGGGTAAAACCGCGTTATTGGAAGCCTTGTGTAAGGGGATGCGCGATCGCTACCAGCTGGCGGTGGTGACCAACGATATTTATACCGAAGAAGATCAGCGTATCTTGACCGAGGCCGGCGCGCTGGAGGCGGAACGTATCGTTGGTGTGGAAACCGGCGGCTGTCCCCATACCGCTATCCGCGAAGACGCCTCGATGAATCTGGCGGCGGTGGACGAACTGGCGCGCCGGTTCGGCAATCTGGATATTATCTTTGTGGAAAGCGGCGGCGACAATCTTAGCGCCACCTTCAGCCCCGAATTGGCGGATTTGACCCTTTACGTCATCGATGTGGCCGAGGGGGAGAAAATTCCGCGTAAAGGCGGGCCGGGTATTACGCGTTCCGATTTTCTGGTGATCAATAAAATCGACCTGGCGCCCTATGTGGGTGCCTCGCTGGCGGTAATGGCGAGCGATACCGATCGCATGCGCCCCCAACGTCCCTAGGCGTTTACCAATCTGAAAACCGGCGAAGGGCTGGAGACCATTATCGGCTTTATCGTTAAACAAGGCATGTTAGCGGTGTAATCCATGTCACCCGCGCCGCCGCCGTTGGCACCGCCGGCGTAAAACGGCGGCGGCATCAGGCGCGGAACTGACGCTGTGCCCAACGCGCCAGCCCGGCGGTGACGGAGGCGAAATCATCGCCGCCGGCGAGCGGGATCACCGGCAGGCTGTCCGCCAGCGCCTGGCGCAGCAGCGGTGAACGGGCGCTGCCGCCGGTGAGGTAGACCACATCGGGGCGCGTTGCGCCTCCTTGCGCCAGCACCGCGCCGACCTGCTCCAAGATCCGCTGCAAAGGCTGCTCGATGGCCTGCGCCAACAGCGTTGGGTTGAGTTCGGCGCCGAGCCCTGATTGAATAAAATCCAACTCCGCTCTCACCTGCTGCGCGGATGAAAGCGCGATCTTGCTCTCCTCCGCGCTTTTCACCAGCCGATAGCTTAACCGCTGGCGATAAACCTTCAGCAGCGCGCCGAAGACCTCGGGCTCGGCCGCATTGCACAGCAGTTCGCGCAGTCGCAGGCCGTTCGTGCTGCTGTAAAACTCGCTCTGAGCCGGAATATCGTTGATGGCCACCGCCTGCCAGAGGGGCAGCGCCGGTAACGCCTGACCTTTGTCCATAGCGCCGCCCATCCCCAATAGCGGCATCAATTGTTTGAACGCCAGCATAATATCCAGATCGTTACCGCCCACCCGGCAGCCGCTGTGGCCAAGCAGGCTATGTTGCCTATCGCGCAGCTCGCACCATTTCGGCCCCATTAGCAACAAAGAACAGTCGGTGCCGCCGCCGCCGATATCCACCACCAGTACCCGGGTTTCCGCGCTCAGGCCGGCTTCAAAATCCAATCCCGCCGCGCCAGGTTCGTATTGAAAGGCCACCTCCGCAAAGCCCGCCCGCTGCACCGCGCGCTGTAATATACCCTGCGCCTGGCGGTTGGCTTCATCCCCGCCGGTGCCCTGAAAATTGATCGGCCGGCCAATCATCGCCTGGGTTATCTCTGCCTGCAATTGCGCCTCCGCTTGACGCTTGATATGGCACATCATGGCGCACACCAAATCCTCGAACAGGGCGATTTGCGGCGGCTTCAAATCATTGGCGCCGAGAAACGATTTTGGCGATTTTACGAAATAGCTGTCCTCCGGATCGGCTATATAGCTGGCCCGCGCCTGTCTACCGAGCTGCAGGCTGTGGTCACGCAGCGAGATCCCCTCTTCGCGATTAAAGCGTATCGCCCGCGCCAGCAGTTGCTGGCTCTCGTCGCTGCCGGTGGGGATGTACCAGACGCGGTGCAGATATTCGCTGACCGCTTCGCGCGTGGGCGCGCTGAGCATCGACGCCATATAGGGTGAGTCGCCGTCCAGCGGTAATAGCCTCGGCGTTTCCCCCGTCATGACCGCAACCAAACAGTTGGCGGTGCCGTAGTCAAAGCTAATAAACATTACTGCCTCCCATGCTGTTGAGGCGGGAGACTTTAGCGCAAAGCGGCCGGGGTCACAATCCCGCATGGGGCCTGCGCTTCGCTTGGACACCCGCGTCGGGAACATACGGTCTTCCCGGCGGGCGCGGCAAGGCGTGAGCGACGTGCCTGCCCTAAGGTCGCGTCTCAGGGCCTTAAACGCCGCCGGCTAAATCGATAAAACTTCCGGTGACATAAGATGCCCGCGCCGATAATAGCCAGGCGATGGCTTCGGCGACCTCCCGCGGCTGCCCGCCGCGGCGCATCGGCAGCGTCGATTGCACCCGCGCAATCCTGTCTGGCTCACCGCCGGCGGCATGCATGTCGGTGTCGATAAAACCCGGGCGGACGCCGTTCACGCGGATCCCCTGATCCGCCACTTCTTTGGCCAGCCCCAGGGTCAGCGTATCCACCACGCCCTTGGAGGCGGCATAATCGATGTATTCATGGGGGGCGCCGAGACGCGCGGCGGCCGAAGAGACATTAACGATAGCGCCACCGTTGCCGCCGTGACGCCGCGCCATCCGCCTGACCGCCTCACGGGCGCAAAGCTGCGTGCCGGTGACATTTGTCGCGAGGATAGCGTTGACCCGTGCGGCATCCATATGTTCGATACTCGACTGAGGCAGCAGCATGCCGGCGTTGTTCACCAGACCGCTGAATGGCGGCAGTCGCCTGTCCAGCTCGGTGAACAGCGCCCGCACGCTTGACTCATCGGTAACATCCGCCTGCAGCGCCAACGCTTTGCCGCCCTGCTGGCATATTTCCTCTACCACGCGTTCAGCCCGTTCCCGGCGCGACAAATAGCTCAGGCAGACCCAATGGCCTTCGGCGGCCAGCTGTAGGCGGTCGCGCGGCCGATACCGCGCGACCCGCCGGTAATGAGCGTGACTTTTTCCATTATATGTTCCTTCGAGTGGACATGATGACCGCCACGGCCGGCAAAGGGGGCGTCAACGATAGCCCGATGCACATCGGCCGCGTCAATGAATGAGAAACAGCGTCGCCAGGCCGAGAAAAATAAAGAAACCGCCGGTATCAGTAATGGCGGTAATCATCACGCTCGAGCCTACCGCCGGATCGTGGCCGATGCGGATCATCAACAGCGGTATCAACACGCCCATCAGCGCCGCCAGCAGCAAATTAAGCAGCATCGCCAGCATCATCACGCCGCCGAGACCGGCTTCGCCGTACAACAGCCAGGTGACGATTCCCATGATACCGCCCCAAACCAGACCGTTGATGACCGCCACGCCCAGTTCGCGCAGAATGAGAAAGCCGGCATTGCCTTTTTCCAACTGATGCAGCGCCGCCGCGCGCACGATCATGGTAATGGTCTGATTACCGGTATTGCCGCCGATACCGGCGACGATGGGCATCAGCGCCGCCAGCGATACCAACTGGGCAATGGTGCCGTCGAACAGGCCAATGACGCGCGAGGCGATGAACGCGGTGCAGAGGTTCACCGCCAGCCAGGTCCAGCGGGTGCGCACCGCTTTACGTACCGGCGCGAAGATATCTTCCTCCGGGCTGATTCCTCCCAACCGGCGAAGATTGCTGTCGCTCTCTTCAAAGTAGAGATCAACCATCTGTTCAATACTCAACCGGCCCATCAGCTTGCCTTTACTGTCGATAACCGGAGCGGTGATCATATCGTAACGTTCAAAGGCGCTGGCGGCCTCTTCGGCGCGATCATCGGGGTGAAAGGTGGTGGGATGCGCGTCCATCACCTCGCTCACCCGCCGGTTGAGCGGATTAAGCAGTAGCGCGGACAGGGTCAGTTCACCGACCAGGGTGTTATGCCGGTCGACGACGAAGAGTTTGTCGCTGTTTTCCGGTAGCTTTTTGCGCCAGCGCAGCCAGCGCTGTACCGTGGTCAGCGTGACATCGGAACGGACCGTCGCCAGTTCAAAATCCATATGGTGACCGACACTGTCCCGGTCGAAATGCATCATTTCGCGCACCTGGGCGCGGCGATGCGGTTCGAGGGCGGTCAGCACGCGGCCGACCAGATCCCGCGGCAGGTAGCGGGCCAGATAGGCTTGCTCGTCCACGTCTAGCGGGCTGATGGCCTGCAGAATATCGTGGTTGGACATCTCGGCGATAAGGCTTTCCCAGACGTTCTCCGAGGCTTCCACCAAAGTTTTGCCGCGCTTATTGTTGTCCACCAGCCGCCAAAGCGCCAGGCGCTCGTCGTGGGGCAGGCTTTCCAGCAGATCCGCCAGATCCGCGGCGTGAAATTGGTGCACAATCGCTACCAGTTCGGCGGTTTGATCCAACAGATGGCGGTTATCGCCGACCGGCTCTCGCGTGGGACGGTTGAGGATACTGTCGATAAGCGGACGGTTTGCCAGTAAAACGCTTAAGGTCTGGCGCCGTAGTTCGGCGAGTTGCGGGGCCTGATGTTTTACGGCTGGCATAATTTCCCTGTTCCCTCCCGGCTGCTCGGACGATAAAGAGTGACGCTTACTCAGTAAAGATAGCTTAATTCTGTCAAAAGAAAGTAGATTTGTCGCGATTTGCCCGCTATTAGGCGATGAGAGCGTTCAGGGACGCTCTGGCGGCGGCGTGGGCTTAACGGTCTGTTCCGCCGGCGTGACGCGTTTATTTTGATGATGATGCCAGGCGCCCACCGTAGCATAGAGCAGGCGGCCTAAGAGAATGATAAAACTGATAAGCACTATCCAGCGGGTCATGCGCCCGGTGGTGGGTCGTTTTCGCATGCGAAATGCCGCTTTCACAGGGTTGGCCTCTTACGGGCGGAGGCAGAAACGGGTTTAAGGGCCGATTGTAGAGCATAAGCCGGCGCCGTTTCAAGGACACCGCCCCGTGGCGACGGGCTCGGCGGCGCTACGGTCGGCCGTTGCCAGGGCGCAACGGCCGACCGACGCACAAAGGGAAGCCTTGGCCAGCATGGGAACGGGAACGCCTGCGGGCGCCAAAGCGCTATCGCCAGCCCGTTGCCCGCAGAGTTCCCGGCTCACGACGGCGTTACCGCGTCAGCGACGGTGTCTGCTTCCTCAACCCGCAAACACCAGCCGGGGATATCCGCCCAATAAGCCTCACGCTCCAGATCCAACTGCACCAAGTTGTTTTGAGCGAAGAAGCCGGGGGGAAACGTCAGTGTCCAGTGGTTAGCCTGGGTAGTAAGCTGCACCGTCACCGGTGAGGTGGCCTGACGCTGGTTATTAAGCAGCACGCCGAGGCGCAGCAGCTGCAGACAAGGCAAAAAATGCTTTTTCCTGAAGAGGTTGAAGCGGGGTAGATCGTCTATTTTGATCGCTTTGCGATGATAGCGCACCAGCGTCGCCAGCAGCAGTTGCTGCTCTTGATTAAAGCCGGGCATGTTGCTCTGCTGCAAAATATAGGCCGAATGGCGCTGCATACCGCTGTGGTTGATCCCCAGACCCACCTCATGCAGTTGTGCGGCCCATTTCAGCAGCGCCGCAAGCTGCGGATGTTCAAGCGCGGCGTTTTGCGCGCGCCATTGCTGATAAAGCGCGTCGGTGGTTTCCAACACCCGCCGGGCCTGATCGCTGTCGATATTGTAATGCTCCGCCAGGCTTTTCGCGGTGCGCATGCGAATATCCTGATGACGAAACCGGCCTTCCATTTCATACAGCACGCCCTCACGCAGGGCGCAGTCAGACAGTTTGAGTTCCTTGATAGCCAGGGCATCCATGACGCCACACAGAATGGCCAGCCCTGGGACAAAAACCTCTTTACGCTCATCGGATAAACCCGGCAGGCTGAGCGCGGAGAAATGCGTGAACTGCAGAACCTGTTCACACAGCGTTTCCAGCCGCTCAGGCGTGATCAGGCCGTCTTTGGCGCCCATCTCGGTTAACACTTCGCAGGCCGCCTTAAAGGTGCCGGAAGCGCCGAGCGCCACCTGCCAACCCATAATGCGGTATTGCCAGGCCAGCGTCTCGAGTTTTTGCGCCGCCGCCAGCTGCGCGCGGCGGAAATTGGCCGGACTTATCTCGCCGCCAGGGAAAAATAGGTGGCCAAAGCTGATGCAGCCCATGCGGCGGCTTTCCACCAGCAGCGGCTCGAAATTTTCGCCGATGAGCAATTCGGTGGAGCCGCCGCCGATATCAATCACCAGCTTGCGGCCCTTTTCCGCCTGGGTGTGCTCGACGCCCATAAAAATCAGCCGCGCCTCTTCATGGCCGGAAATGATCTCGATCGGGTAGGGGATCACCTCCGCCGCCCGATCAAGAAACTCCTGCGCATTGACCGCTTCGCGCAAAGCATGGGTGCCGACGATCATCACCCGCCGCGGCGAAAAGCCCTGCAGGCGTTCGGCGAACAGGGCCAGGCAGCCCAGGCCGCGTTCCATCGCCTCTTCGCTCAGGCGGTGATCGTCGTCCAGGCCGTCGGCCAAATGCACGCGCTGTTTCAGGCGGCTAAGTACCTGCATGGCGCCGTTGACCACGCGCGCCACCACCATATGAAAACTGTTGGAGCCAAGATCGATGGCGGTGAATTCTTCCGGCCTGGGTGTGGTCGTCGATGTTAAGGGCATAAATTAGTCCTGCTCTCCGGCGTTTTCCAATTGTTTGATATAGTCATAAATGGCCATTTGCGCGCGCACTTTACGGCGGTTGCCGTGTGGAACATAATAGTTGTTCAGATCGGCATCGATATATCGGGCTTTAACGGTATCGCTGAACAAAAGCGCCAGGATATCCAGCACCTGCTGTTTCAATCGCGGATCCAGCAACGCCACGCCTACTTCAATGCGGTAATCAATATTGCGGGTCATCCAGTCGGCGGAAGAGAGAAACACCTTTTTATCACCGCCGTTCTCGAACACATAGACCCGATCGTGCTCCAGGAAACGGTCCACGATACTGGTCACCTGGATATTATTGCTGATGCCCGGCAAATCCGGAATAAGTGAACACATCCCCCGCACCAGGATGCGGATGTTCACCCCCACGCCGGAAGCGGCATAGAGACGATCGATCAACCCCTGATCGACCAGATTGTTTACCTTAAGGGTGATTTCCGCCGCTTCGCCCGCCAGCGCATTCGCGATCTCCTGATCGATCATTTGATACAGCATATGGCGCGAATTTTGCGGCGACACCATCAAATAGTCGAATTTAACCGGGCGGTAAGGGTTCTCGATAAAATTGAACACGCGCCGCACTTCATTGGTGATGCGCGCATCAGACGTCAGCAAGGAATAGTCGGTATATAAGCGCGCGGTTTTCTCGTTGAAATTGCCGGTGCCGATATGGGCGTAGCGCACGATATCGTCGCCCTCGCGGCGGGAGATAAGAAACAGCTTGGCGTGTATTTTCAGCCCCGGCGCCGAGAAAATGACGTGCACCCCGGCCTCGGTAAGCCGCTTGGCCCAGTGAATATTCGCCTCTTCGTCGAAGCGGGCCTGCAGCTCTACCACCACGGTCACTTTTTTACCGTTATGGGCGGCGTGGATCATCGCGTCGATAATATGCGAGTACTTGGCGACCCGGTAAATATTGATTTTAACCGACAGCACATTGGGATCGAACGACGCCTGACGCAGCAGTTCCAGCACATGGCTGAAGGTGTGGTAGGGGAAATAGAGCAGGATATCATGGTGGCGAATGGCGTCGAACGCGTTGCGGAATTTATCGAACCAAACGTGGCGCAAACGCGGCAGCGGCCGGTTGACCAGATTGGCTTTGCCGACGTTGGGGAAGCTGATGAAGTCCTTGAAATTGTGATAACGGCCGCCCGGGATGACCGAATCGTAGGAGGAGATGCCAAGTTTGGACTTAAGCAGCTCCACCATGGCTTTTGGCATATCCCGCTGATAAACAAAACGGACCGGCTCCGCGGTCAGCCGCTGCTTCAGGCTGGAGGACATCAGTTCCAGCAGGCTCGATTCCATCTCGGTGACCAAATCGTATTCGGCATCGCGCGTCATTTTCATTGAATAGGTGTTAAGCATGTCGTAATCGAAGAAACCGGTGAAAATATCATCCAGGCAATAACGCAGAATATTGTCCAACAGGATCATCGGCCGGCGCCGGCGGGGGGATTCGGCCGGCAGATTGATAAAGCGCGGCACCTTATCGGAGGGGATTTCAAGCAGGGCGTAGCGCAACGTCTGCCCTTGAATAATCTCTACCGCCAAATAGGTGTAATCATCTTTCAGAAACCGCACCAGATTAGTATCGTGCTGGATGAGAATGGGCGTTATATGCTGGCGCAGCTGTTGTTTAAAGTATTGCCGCAACCAGTCTTGCTGGCGAGGGGAGAGTTGGCGTTCGTTGATGAGGAAGATCTGATTGCGCGCCATCTCCAGCAGCAGGTCGTTGTAAAGATTATCAAATTCCTGCTCGGCGTTGAGCACCTTAGCCTGGATGCGATTAAGCAAATGGCGTGAGGCGCCTCGGGTGCCCTGTTCTTCACTTATTAGAATACGCCGTTTCAGCTCCGCGAAACGGACTTTGTAAAACTCATCCAGATTATTGGAATAAATGCCCAGAAATCGCATGCGTTCTATCAACGGATTGCTTTTATCGGCGGCTTCCTGCAATACCCGTTCATTGAAAGACAACCAGCTTAATTCTTTCTCTATATAGAGCTTTTTCTGACCCATTTCCACTCCATTGATCTGTTCAGGAAGGGAAAATCCTGCGTTAAGCTATTATCGTCTCCCGAGCGACAAAGTCCAACATAACCCACAAACCCCCGCCGAAGATTGTTATCTTATTTTCTTACAGGCAACATAGGCTTTTCCCATTGTTTGGACCGCCCTTCTGGTCGCTGGCTAACCGAGGTCTATGAGCCCAAAAAGGATTTCTCACATCCGCACAGCGGCGTCGCGTCGTGTCATCGATCGACTGACACGTATTGTGATGAGTGGCGGCGGTTTGCTGGTGCTCTTAGCCCTATTGCTGATTTTTTGTTATCTGCTGAGGGTGGTGCTACCGTTATTCCGCGCGCCGGCCCGTCGGCGTCGTCACGAATCTGGCCGCTTATTCCGCGCCGGCGGCGGGTGCCGAGCCGCCATTACCGTTAGCTGCGCAGAAGCCGCCTTCCGCCGCGCCGGTGCCTCTCTCCGCTGGTAAGCGTACGCCCAAGCGCCGTATTGACAGTTATTCAGCAGGGATGGTGAGGTTCCACGGCAGGAGCTCTTTGATTTTGTTGATGGGATGATCCGCGATAATCGCCAGCACATGGTGCAGATACGCTTCCGGCTCCACGCCGTTCATTTTGCAAC
>NZ_JBLKSS010000096.1:0-12261 GCF_047607725.1 Sodalis sp. (in: enterobacteria)
TCACTCAAACTGGGATGAAAATAAAATTTATTAAAATCAATACAATGTGAAAATGCAATGAGCATAAGCGTGTAACGTAGGTTTACTGTCTCATACAACAAACCCACCAATAATTCAAGACGTCTTCCACGGGGCGCTTACAATTGCATCGGCTTGTGGAAAAGAGAGGAAATGAGATTCGGTGTTTGCCCTTGTCCTCTCTCTGGTTTCACTGGAGAACTCTGATATATTTTTAATCAACCCTCGTTTTTTATTGTGAATCATTGTCCCTGATTTGCCTCTTCCGTTTGTAGCGGTCGGGGCACTCTGTCGATTATTGTGGCTTGGGAAATCAAGCTTAGGCGCCTTGATAGTCAAATTAGCCCCTTTATCAATGAACGCGAGAGACCGGGGATTAGGCGCCGATGAAGCGGCGGATGGACTGCTGTTTTGGACACTTGTAAGGTAGGTCATAGTCAATAGGGTTAAATTGGCGACGTTGTGTCTGGTTACGTTGCGGCTGTGCAGCCCCGGTTGGCTAGCGAGCAATTTAACATGGTCATCAAAAGGCAGCTGGCTTTTCTGTTTATCATCAGCCCAGTTAACATGCTTTCCGATATGCTTTCTATGTTGATTATTAACAGTGATTTTTTTCATATCCAATCTTATTGTTAATAGAATTGCACAAGGTCTCTATGCCTTGATTTTTGGTGAGTAAATTTAAAGATGCGTAGCATAATCACTTTTTTTTAGCGTTTTTTATGCGTCATTCGTTGAAAGTCAGAATGTTTAATCGTTCCTATGGCAAGCCATCAAGATTATTTAAATAATGAAAATCATGATGATATTTATCATCAATAGATGACCATCTCATTATATTAGAGAGAGACCGATGACTTTACCTATTATTAAAGCACCGTGGTGAATCAGATGTGGGCGGCGAATGCGGGTCTCGCATTTGTGGGCGCGTGGTTTAAGCGCTCATTCCTGCGACCTACACTTTCTGGCGGGGAAGGGAATCGTATTGTGGGTGGCGTCACTTTGGCATTTGCAATGTTGATACTGGCAACGACATTGCTTGGTTTTGGAAATCGAGACACAATATTCATAATTAGTTTAAGCTTTTACCTTAAGTCATTTTTTGCGCTAAAATACAGCGAAAACGTCAATTGTTGACTTGCCAACATTGTTTTCCATCATGCCTGCTGAGTGGTCAGACCTTCTTTATGGGCAGGTACAATATCTCCTGTTATACGTTAGTCCCAGGTTTTAACGATAAAATAAAGAGCTGAATTACATTATGATGATATTTTTACGCGAATATAAATTCAAAAGAGCCCCTGTTTAATATGCTTCTCATGACCGGCTTACATTTACTCTCTTTAAGCCCGTTATGCGCCTCCTCTTCCGACATCCTCGTGGCACATTGAGTACACCTGACGAGCAATGTAAAAACCAAATGTAATCAAGCGAAACGTAACAAGCGAACGGGATGAAGATTTGTACCATAGCGGTAATCCAAGAAGCGAAATACCTGTTGCAACAAGCGGAATGCGGGGAGTAAAACGCGGCAGGCGACTCGCAGAACACAGCATCCAAATCGCGGCAGGCAATTCACGATACGAGGAATGTGAGACACGATACGGGGCATGCGAGACTCAATGCGGGGCATGTGAGATGTGATGCGGAGCATGTGCGCCACGATACGTGGCATAGGATACGCTGCAGGCGCTAGGCCGCGCGTGACATGACTCTTGATATAGAAAGTCGTCAGTGAAAAGGCCGCCCGCGGCCCGTCGCCGGCACGGTAACACCGGCCGGCGCGGGAACGGGGGATCAGCGTGCGCTAGCGCGCTGGCCGGAAGTTTTCAGCGCGAAACCGATGCCCAACACCACCAGCCATACCGGAATCAAATACACCGAAATGGCCATGCCTGGCGTGAGGAGCATAATCGCCAAAATACCCGCGATGAAAAGCAGGCAAAGGCAGTTGCCCACCGGGTACCACAGCGCCGGAAAGCGCGGAACGACGCCCTGTTGCGCTTTTTTGCGGCGAAATTTCCAATGTGCCAGACTGATCATGCTCCAATTGATCACCAGCGCTGAAACCACCAGCGCCATCAGCAGACCGAAAGCCTGGCCGGGCATCAGGTAGTTGAGCAGCACACAAATCGCGGTCGCGACGGCCGAGACGCCGAGCACGGCCACCGGCACGCCGCGCCGGTCGACTTTGGCGAGCGATTGCGGGCCATTGCCCTGGCGGGCTAGACCGTACAGCATGCGGCTATTGCTATAAACGCAGCTGTTATAAACAGACAGCGCGGCGGTCAAGACCACCAGATTAAGGATATTGGCCACCCAGTAGCTGTTAAGCGCCTGGAAAATCAATACAAACGGGCTGCCGCCTTCCATTACTTTGGCCCAGGGGTACAGCGAAAGCAGGATCGCCAGTGCGCCGATGTAAAAGATCAGAATACGGTAAATGACACTGGTTAGTGGCTTTGGGAATGCTGTGCGCCGGGTCATCCGCCTCGGCAGCGGTAATGCCTACCAGCTCCAGACCGCCGAAGGAAAACATAATAACCGCCATGGCCATCAGCAAGCCCTTGCCACCGTGGGGGAAGAAGCCGCCCTGCGCCCATAAATTGGTAACGCTGGTCTCGGGGCCGCCGCGTCCGCTCAGCAGCAGCCAGGCGCCAAAGACGATCATCGCCGCGATGGTGATCACCTTGATAATGGCGAACCAGAATTCCATTTCGCCATAAAGTTTCACGTTGGCCAAATTGATGGCGTTAATCAGCAGGAAAAACACCGCCGCCGAAACCCAGGTGGGCAGTCCGGGCCACCAGTACTGCATATAGATCCCGACCGCGGACAATTCCGCCATCGCCACCAGGACATACAGTACCCAATAATTCCAGCCGGAGGCGAAATTGCCCCAGTATTTATAGGCGAAGTGGCTGAACGAGCCGGCCACAGGCTCCTCCACCACCATCTCGCCCAGTTGGCGCATGATGAGGAAGGCGATAACGCCGCCGATAGCGTAGCCCAGAATGACCGAAGGGCCGGCCATTTGTATGGTTTGCGCAATCCCTAGAAACAGGCCGGTGCCAATCGCCCCGCCCAATGCAATAAGCTGTATATGGCGGTTTTTTAGCCCGCGTTTCAGCGTCTCGGCGCGCTGTTGACCTTCCATCATCGAATCCTCTGTCGTTATGGCGTGCAGATACCTGGATTCCGCCCAGCGCTGTGTCTGTCCACAGTTACGGTTGTTGTACGTTTTAATTTACGCGTCACGGCGCGGCATTTTCGCGTCCGGGCTGTCGCGGGCAACAGAATAGTGATAGTGGCAGGCTTTGCACGGGATTTATGACGCTTGCGCGTAATAACCCGGCGCCGTCGTTCGCTGGACGATAGGTGTAACGGCAATAATGAGAAAATCGCCGGGGTTCATAAGGTCATGTTAGGGTTGCATGACTATGCATTTGGCGGCGTATTTTCCCCGGCTTAAGGTGAACGTCATCTTCCCGCGGCGCCCCCGGAACGTTTCATAGACGTTAATAACTTTTTCGCCGGAAAACACGATTGTGCAGCGTAGCGGGCCTGACGCAGCATAGATGTAAGGCTTTTGTGAGAATGTGCGCGATTTGATGATTTAGGTCAAAGCCACGATAGACAGAAGGTGAATACTTTGTTACTTTTTAGTATCGTGAAAATGTAATTGGTATTACCAATTGACTCCGCGCCATCCGCTGAGAAGACAAGAAATGGCCTATAATAAGATCCGCCAACCCAAGTTATCGGATGTCATAGAACAACAGTTGGAATATTTGATTCTGGAAGGGACGCTGCGCCCCGGCGAAAAATTGCCTCCCGAGCGTGAACTGGCCAAGCAATTTGACGTCTCCCGCCCCTCGCTGCGGGAAGCCATCCAGCGATAGGAAGCCAAAGGCCTGCTGCGGCAGCAGCAGGGGGGAGGGACGTTTGTGCAAAGTAACTTGTGGCAGAGCTTCAGCGATCCGCTGACCGAATTGTTGGCGGAACATCCTGAATCGCAATACGACCTGTTGGAGACCCGCCATGCTCTTGAAGGCATCGCCGCCTATTATGGCGGCGCTGCGCGGGACCGAGCAGGATTTCGAGCATATCCGTGAGTGCCATCAGGCTATTCAGGCGGCGCAGGACAGCGGCGATCTCGACGCGGAGGCCGATGCCGTCATGAATTATCAAATCGTCGTCACCGAAGCCGCGCATAATGCGGTTTTATTGCATCTGGTGCGCTGCATGGGGCCGATGCTGGAAAACAACGTGCGTCAAAATTTTGAATTGCTCTACTCGCGCCGGGAAATGCTGGCGCAGGTGAGCAGCCACCGCGCCTGAATTTTCGCGGCGATAGTCGCGCGCGAGCCGGAAAAGGCGCGCGAGGCGTCACATCGCCATCTGGCGTTTATTGAGGAAATTTTGCTGGACCTTGGCCGGGAACATAGCAGGCGCGAACGATCGCTTCGACGTCTCCAGCAACGCAAGGATTAAGCCTCTGGGAACGGCGGCCCACGCGGCAGCAGAAGCTATGGGCCTGTCTTCGTATGTTCTGACGGCCAGAGCAATAGGAAGACAGGCTCCAACTAAACCAATATTAAAGATAGATAAGGAACACCACCATGTCAGAACGTTTGTACAATGACGTGGATCCGATTGAAACACGCGACTGGCTACAGGCGATCGAATCGGTTATCCGTGAAGAAGGTATTGAACGCGCGCAATTCCTGATTGATCAGGTGTTGGACGAAGCGCGCAAAGGTGGGGTAAGCATCGCGATCGAGCAAGGTGCCGCCGGACGCAATTACATCAACACGATTCCGGTCGAGGAGGAGCCTGAGTATCCGGGCAATTTGGAGTTGGAGCGCCGCATCCGTTCCGCTATACGCTGGAACGCCGTCATGACCGTGCTGCACGCGTCGAAGAAAGATTTGGAACTGGGCGGCCACATTGCGTCTTTCCAGTCCTCCGCCACGATTTATGAGGTGTGCTTCAACCACTTCTTCCGCGCGCGCAACGACAAAGACGGCGGCGACCTGGTCTATTTCCAGGGCCATATTTCCCCGGGCGTATATGCCCGTGCCTTCCTTGAAGGGCGCCTGATCGAAGAGCAGATAAACAACTTCCGTCAGGAAGTGCACGGCAAGGGCCTCTCGTCCTATCCGCATCCCAAGCTGATGCCGGAGTTCTGGCAGTTCCCGACGGTATCGATGGGCTTGGGCCCCATCAGCGCTATCTATCAGGCGAAATTCCTTAAATATCTAGACCACCGCGCGCTGAAGGACACCAGCAATCAGACCGTTTACGCCTTCCTGGGCGACGGCGAGATGGACGAACCGGAATCCAAGGGCGCCATCACTATCGCGACGCGCGAGAAGCTGGACAACCTGGTGTTCATCATTAACTGTAACCTGCAGCGTCTGGACGGTCCGGTCACCGGTAACGGCAAGATCATCAACGAGCTGGAAGGAGTGTTCGGCGGCGCCGGCTGGGAAGTGATCAAGGTGGTCTGGGGCTGCCACTGGGACGAGCTGCTGCGTAAAGACACCTCCGGCAAGCTGATTCAATTGATGAACGAAACCGTCGACGGTGACTACCAGACCTTCAAATCGAAGAACGGCGCCTACGTGCGCGAACACTTCTTCGGTAAATATCCGGAAACCGCCGCGCTGGTGAAGGACATGAGCGATGACGAGATATGGGCGCTGAATCGCGGCGGCCACGATCCGAAGAAAATCTATGCCGCTCTGCAAAAAGCCAAGAAAACCACCGGCAAGCCCATGGTCATCCTCGCCCACACCATTAAAGGCTACGGCATGGGTGTGACCGCGGAAGGCATGAATATCGCGCATCAGGTGAAGAAAATGAACATGGAAGGGGTACGCTACTTCCGCGATCGTTTCAACCTGAGCACGATTACCGACGACAAGATCGAAGCGTTGCCCTACATCACTTTTGAAGAAGGGTCCGAAGAGCACACCTATCTGCACGAGCGCCGCAAAGCGCTGCACGGCTATCTGCCGAGCCGCCTGAAGGATTTCACCAAGCCGCTGGAGCTGCCTACGCTTGAGGACTTCGCACCGCTCCTGGAAGAACAGAAGAAAGAGATCTCCACCACTATCGCTTTTGTCCGCGTGCTGAACGTGATGCTGAAGAACAAGTCGATCAAGGATCGCCTGGTGCCGATCATCGCCGACGAAGCCCGGACCTTCGGCATGGAAGGTCTGTTCCGCCAGATAGGCATTTATAGCCCCAACGGCCAGCAGTACACGCCGCAGGACCGCGAGCAGGTCGCCTATTACCGCGAAGATGAAAAAGGGCAGATCCTACAAGAAGGGATCAACGAGCTGGGCGCGGCCTCTTTCTGGCTGGCGGCGGCAACCTCCTACAGCACCAACGATTTGCCGATGATTCCGTTCTACATCTATTATTCGATGTTCGGTTTCCAGCGTATCGGCGATCTGTGCTGGGCGGCGGGCGACCAGCAGGCGCGCGGCTTCCTTATCGGCGGCACTTCGGGGCGGACCACTCTGAACGGTGAAGGGTTGCAGCACGAAGACGGCCACAGCCATATCCAGTCGTTGACCATTCCGAACTGCATTTCCTACGATCCGGCCTATGCCTATGAAGTCGCGGTCATCATGCACGACGGTTTGACCCGGATGTACGGTGATAAGCCGGAAAACGTCTACTACTATCTGACCACGCTGAACGAAAACTACGCCATGCCCGCCATGCCGAAAGAGGCGGAAGAGGGTATTCGCAAGGGGATCTACAAGCTGGAAACGCTGGAAGGTGGCAAAGGCAAAGTGCAGCTGATGGGCTCCGGCGCCATTCTGCGCCACGTGCGCGAAGCGGCGCAGATCCTGTCGAAAGAGTATGGGGTGGGTTCTGATGTATACAGCGTGACCTCGTTCACCGAACTGGCGCGCGATGGCCAGGATTGCGAACGCTGGAACATGCTCCATCCGACCGAAACGCCGCGCGTGCCGTATGTGGCCACCGTGCTTAACGATGCGCCGGCGGTAGCGTCCACCGACTATATGAAACTGTTCGCCGAGCAGATCCGCAACTTTATTCCCGCCAGCGAGTTCCGCGTTCTGGGCACCGACGGTTTCGGCCGTTCCGACAGCCGCGAGAACCTGCGTCATCACTTTGAAGTGGACGCCAGCTATGTGGTGGTTGCGGCGCTGGGTGAATTGGCCAAACGCGGCGATATCGGCGCTGATGTGGTGGCGCAGGCCATCAGCAAATTCGGCATCGATGCTGACAAAGTCAACCCGCGTCTGGCGTAAGAGGTAGAGTAAATCATGGCTATTGAAATCAACGTACCGGATATCGGTGCAGATGAAGTGGAAGTCACCGAAGTCCTGGTCAGCGTGGGCGATAAAGTCGACGCTGAGCAGTCGCTGATTACCGTGGAAGGCGACAAAGCGTCCATGGAAGTGCCCTCGCCGCAGGCGGGGGTGGTGAAAGAGTTAAAGGTGGCGGTGGGCGATAAAGTTACCACCGGCAAACTGATTATGGTCTTCGAGGAAGCCGAGGGTGGCACCGAGAAGCCTGCCGCCGCGCCGGAGCAGGCCGCCGCCGGCGGTGCCACACAGAGTAAAGAGGTTAACGTTCCCGATATCGGCGGCGACGAGGTGGAAGTCACCGAAGTGCTGGTGAAGGTGGGCGACAAGGTCGAGGCCGAACAGTCGCTTATCACCGTCGAGGGCGATAAGGCGTCGATGGAAGTGCCGGCGCCGTTCGCGGGGACGGTCAAAGAACTGAAGGTCAATACCGGCGATAAAGTGAACACGGGTTCGCTTATCATGGTCTTCGAGGTCGCAGGTGGCGGCAGCGACGCCGCACCCGTCGAGGCCGAAGCGCCGCAGCAGAGCGCGCCCGCTCAATCCTGCGGTAGTCAAGACGTCAATGTGCCGGATATCGGCGGCGACGAAGTGGAAGTCACCGAGGTCATGGTCAAGGTGGGCGATAAGATCAGCGCCGAACAGTCGCTGATTACTGTGGAAGGTGACAAGGCGTTGATGGAAGTGCCGGCGCCGTTCGCGGGGACCGTCAAAGAGATCAAGATTAACGTCGGTGATAAGGTCAGCACCGGTTCGCAGATTATGGTGTTCGAGGTGGAAGGCGCCGCCCCCGCGCCGGCCGCCGCCAAGGAAAGCGCCGCGACTGTGGCCCCTGCGCCGGCAACCGACGCTAACAAGAGCGCCGCTGCCGCCCCGTCGCCGGCCCAAGGCAAAGGCGAATTAGCCGAAAACGACACCTACGTGCATGCCACCCCGGTTATCCGCCGGCTGGCGCGCGAATTCGGCGTCAACCTGGCGAAGGTGAAAGGTACCGGGCGTAAAGGCCGTATTTTACGCGAAGATATCCAGGCGTACGTCAAAGAGGCGGTCAAACGCGCCGAAGCTGCCGCTGCCGGCGGCGGTACGCGGCCGGGCCTGCTGCCCTGGCCGAAAGTGGACTTCAGCAAGTTCGGCGACACCGAAGAGGTGGAGCTGGGCCGGATCCAGAAAATCTCCGGCGCCAACCTGCACCGCAACTGGGTGATGATCCCCCATGTGACCCAGTTCGACGAAGCCGATATCACCGAAGTGGAAGCCTTCCGCAAACAGCAGAATGCCGAAGCCGAGAAGAAGAAACTGGATGTGAAAATCACACCGCTGGTGTTTATCATGAAGGTGGTTGCCAAGGCGCTGGAAGAGCTGCCGCGTTTTAACAGCTCGCTGTCCGAAGACGCCCAGAAACTGACGCTGAAGAAATACATCAACATCGGCGTGGCGGTAGACACCCCGAATGGTCTGGTGGTGCCAGTCTTCCGCGATGTGAATAAGAAAGGCATAGTGGAACTGTCGCGCGAGCTGGCGGATATCTCGAAAAAGGCCCGCGCCGGCAAGCTGACGTCGTCGGATATGCAGGGCGGCTGTTTCACCATCTCCAGCCTGGGCGGCATCGGCGGTACGGCGTTTACGCCTATCGTCAATGCGCCGGAAGTGGCGATACTCGGCGTGTCCAAATCGTCGATGAAGCCGGTGTGGAACGGTAAAGAGTTCGCGCCCCGACTGATGCTGCCGCTGTCGCTGTCCTATGAGCACCGGGTCATCGACGGCGCCGACGGTGCGCGTTTTATCAGCTTCATCAATAATGTGATGTCCGATATCCGTCGCTTGGTGATGTAACTTCCAGGCCGGCCCGCTGGCCGGCCTGCTTGTTCCTGCGTCGCCGCCGAAGGCGGAGGACGGTCGTCGGCGGTACCAATTAAACATGCGCCGTCGTCACATACTTTGCAGTCTATTAATATTTATGTAAACTATGCGTGATGGAGACGTCCCGGTGGACACAGCGCGTTATGCAAATATACGCGATAAAATAGACGTCTGACCCGCCGGACAATCAACTAAGAGGTCATGATGAGTACTGAAATAAAAACTCAGGTCGTGGTACTTGGGGCAGGCCCAGGTGGCTATTCTGCGGCATTCCGCTGTGCGGATTTAGGTCTGGAGACCGTCCTGGTGGAACGTTATTCCACCCTCGGCGGGGTCTGCCTGAACGTAGGTTGTATCCCCTCCAAAGCCTTATTGCACGTCGCTAAAGTCATCGAAGAGGCCAAGGCGCTGAGCAAAAACGGTATCGTCTTTGGCGAGCCGCAAACCGATATCGACAAAGTGCGCACCTGGAAGGAAAAGGTGGTCAATCAGTTGACCGGCGGTCTGAGCGGTATGGCTAAAGCGCGTAAGGTCAAGGTGATAAACGGTTACGGCAAATTCACCGGCGCCAACACCCTGCAGGTAGAAGGCGAAAACGGCACGACAACCGTTACCTTCGACAACGCTATCATTGCCGCGGGCTCCCGCCCGATCCAACTGCCGTTTATTCCCCATGACGATCCCCGCGTATGGGATTCTACCGATGCGCTCGCCCTGACCACCGTGCCGAAGCGCCTGCTGGTGATGGGCGGCGGGATCATCGGTCTGGAAATGGCCACCGTTTACCACGCGCTCGGATCGGAAATCGACGTGGTGGAAATGTTCGATCAGGTTATCCCGGCGGCCGATAAAGACGTGGTAAAAGTCTTTACCAAGCGCATCAGCTCCCATTTCAACCTGATGCTGGAAACCAAAGTCACCGCAGTGGAAGCCAAAGAAGACGGTGTGTATGTCAGCATGGAAGGGAAAAAAGCACCGTCGGAAGCCCAGCGCTATGACGTCGTCCTGGTCGCCATCGGCCGCGTGCCGAACGGCAAACTGCTGGATGCCGGCCAGGCCGGGGTAGAGGTGGACGATCGAGGTTTCATCCGCGTCGACAAACAAATGCGCACCAATGTGCCGCACATCTACGCTATCGGCGATATCGTCGGCCAGCCAATGCTGGCGCACAAAGGCACCCACGAGGGCCACGTGGCGGCGGAAGTTATCGCCGGTAAGAAACACTATTTCGATCCGAAAGTCATCCCGTCTATCGCCTATACCGAGCCGGAAGTGGCCTGGGTCGGTCTGACGGAAAAAGAAGCGAAAGAAAAAAGCATCCGCTATGAGGTCGCCACTTTCCCGTGGGCGGCATCCGGCCGCGCCATCGCTTCCGACTGCCAGGACGGTATGACCAAGCTGATTTTTGATAAAGAAAGCCATCGGTTGATCGGCGGCGCGGTCGTCGGCGTCAACGGCGGCGAGCTGCTGGGCGAAATCGGTCTGGCCATCGAAATGGGCTGCGATGCGGAAGATATCGCGCTGACCATTCATGCGCACCCCACGCTGCATGAATCGGTGGGTCTGGCGGCGGAAGTTTATGAAGGCACCATTACCGGCCTGCCCAACGCCAAAGCGAAGAAAATGAAATAACGTTTCTTTGCCCTTCGGCAAAAAAAAAGCGCCGCTAGGCGCCTTTTTTATTGCGTGCCGTGCGGCGGCTGCCGCGCGTCGCTCGCGTCATTGTCGGGCGGCGTTAAATTGAACAGCTCACAGGCGGTGGTTTCCCCCACCGGGAAACGAGCCAATAGCTGTCTCACCTCCGGGCGATGAATCGCGTCGCCGATGTAATCGACCAACTGCAGGAGATGGGGGCGGGCAAGATATTTCAGTAGCGTATCCTCTTTGGTCATGTAGCCCACGAGGCAAAGCGCTCGCAAATTAGGGTAGTCGGTGGTTAGCAGCGCCGTTTTTAACCGGCTGCCGCGAAATTTGTCGTGGGTGGCGCAACGATTGGCAAAGAAAAGAATGTCGTGGCGATAATGCGCCAGAAAACAGGCGCTATCGTCGCCGTTGGTAATACCAAGCAGGTTCTCCCGCCCGTAGGCGGGATCGTCAAGCTCGGCGTGTATTTTTTACCGCACTGCCGGCGCGTCGGCCATGCTTTCGATTTACGATTGGATATACCGTTCCGGCGTCAGCTGTTCACGGATTTCCGCCAAAGCATCGTCCAGCGACTGGCAGACTTTCATGGTGCACACTTCCGCAAAGTGATGTTCCAAACGGTAATCCAGCGGCGGCGATTGATAGATTTGATAATCACCTATTCGCATCAGATAGGACCAGGGCGCCTGCTCCAGCGGATCATAGCGTAGCGATAGCTGAAAAACCTTGCGGTACTCGCTGTTGGCATAGGCCCGCAACTGCATAAAACGGGCAACCATGGTTGCCGGCGTGAGATCGTGCGGCTCTCCGGCGCCGGGCTGGCTGAGCTGCTGGTAGAGCCGGGTGATGGCGGCGCGCTTGCCGCCTTTGCGGAAAAATCTGTCGAACAGTCGATCGATAAGCCCCATATGGCTGGCGTCGTCCAGCGTTCGGGCCTGGATAATGCGCGTAATGCGGCCGCTGGTCAGCGCCCAACCGCTGTTCAGGATAATACTGAGGGGGGGACTAGAGATGATATCCATATCATGTTGCCTCCGTCGTAAAGGCAACCATTTAATGCTAACCCCCCGTGATTGGCAAACCGTTATTGGCGTTACTGGTCGCTTTTTGCAACTCGATGGTGAAGGGGTGTAGATTCCGACGTATCCGATCATCTGTTCCGGCGACATCCGATCAGTTAATTCCGATATTTTCCGATCACCCATTCCAGTGATATTCGATCACGTGTTTGCTCATCTTCTGACTCGGTTTTAGTCTATTTTTCCTGTGCTGGCTACTCCTTGCTCTTTGCGTAGTGATTCGCCTTTAAGTTCCAGTCGATAGCTGGGGTGTACTAGCCGATCGAGTAACGCGTCAGCTGTCGTGGGGTTTTCTATCAGTCCATACC
>NZ_JBLKSS010000097.1:0-11632 GCF_047607725.1 Sodalis sp. (in: enterobacteria)
GGTTCGGATAGCGGCGGCGACCGGGCGGCGCTGATGTATACGCTGATCGGCAGTTGCAAACTGAACGGCGTGGAGCCGGAAGCGTATCTGCGCCATGTGCTGGCGATTATCGCGGATCATCCCATCAACAAAATCAAAGAACTCCTGCCGTGGAACCTCACCATCCCTGCTGAATAACTGTCAATACGGCGCTGGGCGTACGCTTACTGAGCAGGCGAGTATCTCGGACTGAAACCGACCCACGGGAGGGAGTATTCCGGCCGCCAGACGTTGGCCGTCTCTGTCCAGATAGGTTGCCGCGCAGCGGGCTACAAGCCGTCCATAGCGCTGTCCGCGTTCGATTTCATCGCGCAAGCGCTGCGCACGCTCACAATCCTGGGTGCCGAAATACAGGGTATCGCAGCGGCCGCCGATACGGCTCAGAGCATAAAATATCCCGGCAATCACGGCGGCGACCAGCAGGCAGCTGAGCCAGAACGTCTCGCCGCGCACATGTTCACACCAAAGACACCAGCCACTGAGCGCCGAGAGAGCGAAGTACCCCGTCGCCTTAACGCCCCAACGTTTACTGCCGCGCCACCGTGGGCAGGCGTTTTCCTCTTTCTCTGGCGACCGATCAATTGACATAGCTTGCCCTGCCCCTAACGGTACCTGTCCCGCCGACATCACCGAGAGGGGCTACCCCCTTTGGCACCCTGCTAGTCAGTGCTAATCGCCAGGACAATAGCATGGTCGATCGGCATAAATGCGTTACCCACATAACTGTTCCTTTTAATTACTTTTTATTCATCCACCCTGGATCCTGGTCGGCATGTAAAAATAGAAACATACAATTCAAATATTATGCTGGATACCTATTACCGCTGATTTTCACCTTAGCATAGGCAGTTGCGTTTATATTAATGAAATAGCAACGGCTAAGTTAAAAAGTCTTTACCGACAGCGGGCTTATACGCGCCAGCATCCAACGTGGACGGCATCGCGCAACGTACCCTTGACAAGGGACAAGCTGGGCTCAACGGTCCGCCGGCGATAGAATAGGTGGACCGTAAAATTCGTAATTAATAATTAAATAAAACATAATAATAAATACATGTTTTATGTGATATTTTTATCAAAAATGACGCAGCGATATTAGCCCATTTACCCAGGGTTATCGCTTGCAATAATAGACCTTATTTCATAAAGTTACATCGCCGCGCAAAAACCCGTATAGTTATTACGCCTTTTTGTGAGTGTCGGACATTGACGGCAGCAGGCGTTAAGCTACAGTTGATTGAATTTGCCAATATTCATTGCGCCTAAGGGAGGGGGCACCATGAATGATTTTTTTTCCTTGTTTGAAAGGTAAGCGCCCCGTGGAGGGCGTCTTGAATTATTGATGGGTTTGTTGTATGAGACAGTAAACCTACGTTACACGCTTATGCTCATTGCATTTTCACATTGTATTGATTTTAATAACTTTTATTTCCATCCCGGTTTGAGTGATATGAAATTAGTGTTCTGAAGTTTGTGATAGTGTCCATTAAAATTTAAGTGGACACTATCATCGCCGGATTATCCATGATCTGACAGCCGTCCCTTATAGGATGCGAGTTCACTAGGCATCGTAGTGGAACATATTCTTACCTGGCCATACAACAAACCCACTAATAATTCAAGACGTCCTCCACGGGGCGCTTACGATCACGCTGACACTTGGCGCAATTCCGGTTTCCCGCCACCGGCAACGCTCAGTGGTCCAGCCCCAGTCGCGGGATTTCAATTTTCGGGCAGCGATCCATGACCACTTTCATTCCGACGTTCTTTGCCAGCACCGCCGCTTGCTCATTAATGATGCCCAACTGCAGCCACAACACGTCGGCATCAATGGCAATCGCTTCCTGCGTCAGGTCGTAAACCGTATCAGCGCGGCGAAAGACATCCACCATGTCGATTTTGGCAGGGATCTCCGCCAAATTGGCGTAAACGGTCTGTCCCAGAAGGGTTTTCCCTGCCAGGGCCGGGTTCACCGGGTTCACCGGGTAGACCTGATAGCCATGGGCCAATAAATAGGCCATGACGCCGTGGCTGGGTCGGGCCGGATTATCGCTGGCGCCCACCAGGGCGATGGTCTTCACGGTCTGCAGAATGTCGCTAATTTCAGCGTCTGTCATGGCGGTTCTCCGCGAAAAAAAGGTGTGTTAAGTGTACACCACCCGGTAAAAAACACCTTTCGTCAGTGGAAATAAATAATATCAAAATAAAAAGAAGCATGACTAATTCTACATAATTATTACTAGTATAATGGATATATAGTAAGTTATTATGTGTGCATTCTGATAAGGTGAGATAATGAATTTCCTGCGCGTCCTGGTCATGGAGTTATGCATCTTAACCGGGTTTCCAGTGATGGCGACCCCGCTGCAACTCCCTGAAGAACTTGAACTATTGATTGTCGATGGTAAAGCGCTGGGGAGTTCCCTGCTGCGCTGCGCCAGCAGCCTGGAGTTGGAGCAAGGCCACCATCAGCTTGTTTTTACCCTGTTAAACCCCTGGCCGAGGGTAAAACGGTGATGCCGCCGGCCTGCAGCTCCCCCTATATTATCATCGGCTTTGACACGGGCGAGGCGCGGCGGCTGAAATTTGTGCTGCCAAGGATGACAAGCCGCGCCGAAGGCGAACGTTTTTGCCATCAGCCGCTGATCGGCCTACAGGATCAAGACCAGAAACCGCTGTCGGTCAGCGTCAACCGGCTCGATGCGGACAAGAACGGTTTACTGGCCGCGTTGGAGTAATATAACCGCCTGCACGGGCAGGCGGCGCTGGCGCCCCGCCCGGCGCAATCCGCCGTCGGTCTATCCAGCATAGGTTCTTGCGAGCGCAGAGGCGGAGCAAATGCTGCGGTTCTGGTTTTTGCAGGCCGATTTGGCCAGCCGGGAGCGTTTTCTTGATTGGGTGCGCCAACGCCAGTCAGCCTCTGGCGATGAGACAAAATAAACGGCGCTTTTTTACCGATTTGCCGGTTTGTCTCTTTGCAGTGAAACAGAGTTTCAGTAGTCCATAGTCAGACCGTCTGACTTAAGGAACTGGACATGGAATCAACCACCCGCACCATTGCCGCGCGCAAACATATCGCGCTGGTGGCGCACGATCATTGTAAACAGTCTCTGCTCAATTGGGTGGAGACCAACAAAGCGCAACTTTCGGAACATGTGTTGTACGCAACCGGCACAACCGGCAATCTGGTGCAGCTTAAAACCGGTTTGCCGGTCAACAGCATGTTCAGCGGCCCGATGGGGGGTGATCAACAGGTGGGCGCTCTGATTTCCGAAGGCAAAATCGATATGATGATTTTCTTTTGGGATCCGCTAAATGCCGTTCCGCACGATCCGGATGTCAAAGCGCTGCTGCGTCTGGCGACGGTGTGGAATATCCCCGTGGCCACCAACCACTCTACCGCAGATTTTCTAATAAGCTCCACTCTTTTCCATCAGGACGTGGCGATCGCCATTCCCGATTATCAACGTTATCTGGCGGAGCGCCTGCCGTCTTAACGGAGCCCAATCCGTGCCAGGCGCGCAGTGATGCGACAGGCGCCGTTTAGGGTTTTTTCGCCCGCGGAACTCCCTGACTCAGCTGTTCCTCAATAAATGCCGACGGGTTCACCTTGTCCGTCAGCAGCCAGACCTGCTCTTTGGCGCGGGTAAGCGCCACGTACAGCAGGCGACGCTCTTTCGCGTTCGGGTAGTCTTCCGGTTGGGGAAGGAGAACCTGTTCGATAATCGATTCCCGCGCCAGGGCCGGAAAACCATCGCGTCCATCGTTGACGCCGACAATGATCACATACTCCGCCTGCTGCCCTTTACTGGCATGGATAGTCATAAAATCAATCGTCAGGTTGGGCCAGCGCGTCGCCGCTTTCGCCAGCAGCGCCGGACGCAGATGGTGATAACGTGCCAGCACCAGGATGCGTTGCGTCGGCGTGACGAAGCCGCTGAGTTTGTTTAAAAGCGCGTTAAGCTGATCTTCGGGCAGGATCAACACCGCTTTTTTGCCGCCGCGCGTCAGGCTGTTAAGCGGCTTTGCCAGTTGAAACGGATTTTGCTGCACAAACCGGTTTGCCACTTCGCCAATACGTTGATTAAAGCGGTAAGTAGTATCCAGAGCCAATGGTTCGCCGCCGCCAAAACTCGTGCTGAAGGTGGTGGTCAACGTCAGCTCCGGGCCGCTGAAGCGGTAGATCGCCTGCCAATCATCCCCGACGGCGAACAATGCGGTGGCGCTGTTTTGTTGGCACAGCGCGGTGATAAGCCTGGCGCGCTGGGGTGAGATATCCTGAAACTCATCCACCAGGATATGTTTCCACGGGCTCACGAAGCGGCCTTTTTGCAGAATATCCACCGCCTGATGGATAAGACCGTCAAAGTCCACCGCGCCCTCTTCTTTTAATGCTTGTTTCCAGGCTTTCAGCAGCGGCGCCAGCAGCCGGATGCGTTTTTGAAATTGCTCGCGCAGCTCATCGGGCGCCGCGTCTATCATCTCGGCCTGGCTGCCGCCGTGCGAACGCATCAGCCCGACCCAGCGTTCTAGCCGTCCCGCCAGGCGGTTAGCCAGTTTATCGTTTTGCCAGAAATCGCCGTCCGGCACTTCCCAGTCCAGTTCCTCGCCAATCCACTGCCGCCACCCTTTGGCTTGCGCCTTTTTTTCGCGGCACTGCTGCCGCCAATGCTCAATCAGCAGCTTACGCCGCGCGGCGCCGTCGCTTTCAAGCTGACTCACGGCCGGCGCCTTTTTGCTGCCTTGACGGATAATCATCAGCGCCAAGGCATGAAAGGTGCTTGCCTGAATCGTATCCGCGTCCAGCCGCTGCCGTAGGCGATCGTCCATTTCCCGCGCTGCCTGGCGGCCGAACGCCAGCAGCAAAATCTGATCCGGCGTCGCCAGATTACACCGCAGCAACCAGCCGGCGCGCGCCACCAGCAGCGAGGTTTTACCGCTACCGGCGCCGGCCAGCACCAGCAGCGACCGTTCGCCGTTTACCACCGCCCGGCTTTGGGCGAGATTAAGCGGCGAACTTTCCACCGAGCGAAAGAAATCCTCATGCTCTTGCAGCATACGCACCGTCCATTGCTGATTGCGCGCCGCCACCCGGTGCTCGCCCTCCTCCAGTCACTCCCAGCATTGACGCCAGGGTTCGCGGCAATCGTCAAATGCCTCCAGCCGGGCGACGGGCAGCGGCAGCGCGTCAACAGCCTGCAGGATCCCCGCTTGCAGCCGGGCCAGATCCTGCTGTAGCAGCCAGCTATCCTTATCGATAATCTGTTGGACTTTCGCCACTTGCTCGTTCAGCACCCCGGCGGCGATGGCGCTCATTTCCTCGCTCCAGGTCTGCCACGACTGCTGCAGGTAGCGGTAGAACCGCTGGGTTTCCTGCCATTCGGTGCCGTGCAGGCGCACGACTTTTTCTTCCGGCAGCTCAAACTCCAGCTCGCCCCACACGATGCCGCGGCGGCATTGAATCGCAAGGATTTGATTAAACGGGATCAGATAGTGATGTTTATCGCCGCTGACCTCGACGCCGGCATGCAATAGCCGCACGCGGTTATAGGGATGCTGTGCCAGACGTTTGCCGATTGAGGTGGATTTGAGTTCCATAAGCTTGCAAGGATTCCGGATGGCGATGATGTCTGTCTTTAGTGTACCCGCTTTAAGATGTCCTGCTCCAGCCAGAAAAACAGAGTAGAATTCGCAATAGGGATCAGAGACAATCGGCGCTAACGATTATCAGCCTTTAATACCCAGAGCGCTATGCGAACGCTACTCAATATCATCAATTTTATTTTTGGCGGTTTCTTGACCACCCTCGCCCGGCTACTGGCGCCGCACCTTAGTATCGTGATTATTATAAGTTGACTATTTACACGCGCCTGCTGGGAGATAACTAAATTGTCGCTGGTGCCGTTCGGCAACAGCGCGCTGCATGTGGATGAGCTTTATCCCGAACAGCGCAGCGGTTTTCTCAATACCGGCGGCACGCTGCTTAATGTTTTCTGGTCGGCTGGTGGTTGTGTCTGTCGCACATTCTGACGGGGATTGCCCAATGCTGCACGCTGATCGGCATCCCTCTTGGCATCGCCAATTTCAAGCTGGCGCTCATCGCGGTTTGGCCGGTGGGCCGCCGGGTGGTGCCGGTCGAAGAGGCAGACAGGCTACGGGCGGGTTTTCGCGGCCCGCATCATGGTTAAGCGGCGAGAGGACAGGACGTGCTGACATCCGCCCCCGGCTTGCGTCAGTGGGTATTTAACAGCCGCTGGCGTGATACCCTGAAAATTATCATCGCCCTTAGCGGGGCGGCTGGTGGCTGGGTTCGCCCACGTTGACGATTCCGTTGACCTTAGGCGTCGCCGCCGCGCTGGCGAGTCTGGATGACCGGCTCACCGGCCGTTTGCGCAATTTGCTGATAACGCTGGTAAGCTTTTTCATCGCCGCCGTTTCCATTGAGCTGCTATTTCCCTATCCGTGGCTGTTCGCCCTCGGCCTTGCCTGTTCAACCTGCGGTTTTATCTTGCTGGGCGCCCTTGGGCAGCGCTATGCCACCATCGCTTTTGGCGCTCTGCTGATTGCCGTGTATACCATGTTGGGCACCGCGATGTACCAAAGCTGGTATCTGCAGCTGCTGCTGCTGCTGGCAGGCGCTATTTGGTACAATGCGCTCACCCTGCTTGGCCACCTGATGTTTCCCATAAGCCCTTTGCAGGACGACCTGGCGAGCTGCTATCGGTCTCTGGCCCACTACCTCTCCGCCAAGGCCGGCTGTTTCGATCCCGACAGCGAGGAAAGCGACGATAGCATCCTGATAACGGTGGCGATGGCCAACGGCCAACTGGTGGAGGCGCTTAACCAAGTGAAGGCCACCTTGCTGACGCGCTTGCGCGGGGATCGCGGCCAGCGCAGCACCCGCCGCAGCCTGCATTACTATTTCGTCGCCCAGGATATCCATGAATGGGCCAGCTCAGCGCATGCGCGTTATCAGCAACTCCGCGAAGAGCTGCGTTTCAGCGATGTGCTGTTCCGTTTCCAGCGCCCGTTGGAAATGCAGACCCGCGCCTGCGAAAAACTTTCGCAATCCATTCTGCTGCGCCGTCGTTATCAGCACGATCCACGTTTCGAGCGCCTTTTTAGCCATTTTGACGGCGCCATCGCCCGCGCCGGTGCGGGGGCGCCCCTCGGCGCGCTGCATCCTTTGCTGAGCAACCTGCGCTCAATTGATGCCCAATTGGCCACCATTGAATCCGAGCAGGCCATCGCTCGGATGCCCACCGAGGATAACAGCCTGTCCGACGATAAACTTACCGGCTGGCTGGATATCCGCACCCGTCTGCGGCTGAATCTGACGCCGGAATCCGCCCTGTTCCGCCATGCGGTGCGTATGTCGCTGGTGTTGTGCGCCGGCTACGCTTTTATCCGTTTAAGCGGCATGCATTATGGCTATTGGATAATGCTGACCAGCCTGTTCGTCTGCCAGCCAAACTATCAGGCAACGCGACGGCGGCTGGCGCTGCGTATTATCGGCACCGTCGCCGGGGTATTGATTGGCCTGCCGGTGCTGTATTTTGTACCGTCTACCGAAGGTCAGCTGGTGCTTATTGTGTTGAGCGGCACGCTGTTTTTTGCCTTTCGCAATAGCCAATATGCCCAGGCCACCCTGTTTATCACCCTGCTGGTGATGCTCTGCTTCAACCTGGTCGGCCAGGGCTTTGAGGTCGCGCTACCGCGCCTGTTCGATACCCTAGTGGGCTGCGCCATCGCCTGGGCGGTGGTAAGTTTTATCTGGCCCGACTGGCGCTTTCGGCACCTGCCCGCCGTGGTGGAAAAAAGCTTGACCGCCAACTGCCGCTACCTGGATGCCATTTTGGTGCAATACCATCAAGGCAAAGATAACCGCCTCGACTATCGCGTGGCGCGCAGAGATGCTCACAACCGCGATGCGGAACTGGCGTCGGTAGTGTCGAATATGTCCGCCGAACGGCGCGCGGGCGGGGAGCTAATGGATCACGCCTTCCGCCTGCTGTGTCTGAGTCATACCTTTCTCAGTTATATTTCCACCCTCGGTGCTCACCGGGGGCTTATCGGCAACCCGGCGGTGCTGAACATCCTTAATGACGCTACCTGTTACGTAGATGATGCCCTGCATCATCAGAACGGCGATGCTTTTCAGGCGCGTCTCAGCCAGGAGCACGAAAACCTGCTGGCGCGTATCGCACGGCTGGAGCTGGAGCCGGGCGCCCGGGAACAGCTGGTGATGCAGCAGGTCGGCCTGTTGCTGGCGCTGCTCCCTGAATTGACCGGCCGCAGCCGATTGATAGCGCAGCAGAGTTAGCCTCCGCCCGAAGTGACATCAGGTATGGCGGCGATGCCACTCCATCAGTTCGTTACGCAAACACGGGGGCAGCGCCGCCAAATGCCGCCCCGCCAATGCCCCTTCCAGGGCCAATAGGACCTTGACGCTCAAATCCCGTTTGATGTTACGCAATTTCAGATAACTTGCTTTGGCGCCATGATTGCGCAGCGCATCCACATTTTGGATACCGGCTTTCCATAAAAGCCGCTCAATGCCCTGACCGATGTTGGGCAGGTCTTTCAGGCGCGGGTGAGCTGCCCGCGCCTGCCGTTCGCGGCGCGCCTCCTCCAGCGCTTGTCTCCCGAGTACTATCAGCGTTGCCGGCGCATCCCACAGCGTCTCCGGTAGATGATAATAGTTCAGCGTGACAGGGATGCAGCGCTTGGTGTAGATGAGTTTGCGCATCCCCAGTTCTCTATAGCGGTCTTCGTTGCCGCGAATACCGCGCAGCCAGCACTCTCCCTCAAGGATCAGCGCGAACATCACCCCTTCTGCCGCCACGCTGTAGCCCCAGAATTGAGAACGGGTCGTTATCTCCCCTAATGGAGAAAACAGCGTTTTTGCCTGTTGAATACGTAACTTATAGTTAGCGGTCATGCGTTTCTCCTGTCATTCCTTTAATTGCGTGGCGGGATCCCGCCACTGCTGCGTCACGTCCCGCAGGCTATCAACTTAATTCGCGCTACTTAAATACCTATTCACGGATCCGCGATGCCGATTGAATTTTTTGGTTGATTTTACCGCGCATCCAGGATACTGTGTTTTTATACAGTAACACAGGGGCAGACATCCAATCCAAACTCATCCTTTTGCCACACCCGTTACCGGCGCACGCCGCCGCCGAGCCGCCCAGCCTGAGGGTGTGAACGCGCCTTTGGCGCTGAGGGGAATCAGCGAAGTGGTTTATATCGAAGATCAGCCGGTGGTCGGACATATTCTGCTGCCGCTGCTGCGCCAGCTGGGTTTGCAATCCCGGTGGCTGCTGTGGCTGACATCGTCACGGCGGCTGAGCCGTCCCTGGCTCGCCCAGTCGGGCCTGCCGCTGCAAAAGGTGGTACAGCTGCGTCAGCCGTCAGCGTTCGATACCGTCGCGGCAATGGAAAAAGCCTTGCTCACCGGCAATTTCAGCGTCATTCTGGGGTGGTTTCCCGCTGAGCTGTCGGAAACGGATAAGCGTTGTTTGCAGAATGCCGCCCAGCAAGGCGGAACTTTCGGTTTCATCATGTATCCGCAAAATGGCTCGAATCGTCCTTCTGGACAGTTTTCAGGGTTAAAAATTTACTCAACTTTGTATCATTAAGTAAAATTAGGATTATTCTCAGGTCGACTGCCCGTCGACCCGAATGATCGCCTCCCAAACGGGGGGAATCCAAGTAGATATGCGGCTTCGCGACCATTTTTTTTCCTCGCCGCCGCGTTTTTTGGCCCTTTTTCCCCCTCGTCGTTGCCCTGAAACGCTGTTTTTTATTAGTGGCTTACTACATCTTACTTGTAAGTTTCCTACTTCGTTGTAGACTTTAATTCGCCGGGGTTGCTCTATAACGCTATTTTAATGGCGATGCACAGAGTCTGAGCACGAACGCCGGCAATGGATTTCTAAAATTAGCTTTAAAAGCTCATTGCCTATTTGGATGATAACGAGGCGTAAACAATGAAAAAGACAGCTATCGCACTTGCAGTGGCGCTGGCAGGTTTCGCAACCGTAGCGCAAGCCGCTCCGAAAGATGACACCTGGTACACTGGCGGCAAACTGGGCTGGTCCCAGTACCACGACACCGGTTTCTACGGTAACGGTTTCGACAACCGCATCGGCAACGGTCCTACCCGTGATGACCAGTTAGGCGCGGGTGCTTTCGTCGGCTATCAGGCGAACCAGTACCTTGGTTTCGAGCTGGGCTACGACTGGCTGGGCCGTATGGCGTACAAAGGCAGCGTGAACAACGGTGCTTTCAAAGCGCAGGGCATTTCCCTGGCCGCCAAGCTGAGCTACCCGCTGACCGACGACCTGGACATCTACACCCGTCTGGGCGGCATGGTATGGCGTGCTGATTCCAAAGGTGCTTACAACAACGGCAATGCAGGCCGCGTAAGTGACCACGATACCGGCGTTTCCCCGCTGGCCGCTGTGGGTCTGGAATATGCATGGACCAAAAACTGGGCTACCCGTCTGGACTACCAGTGGGTTAACAACATCGGTGATGCCGGTACCATCGGTACCCGTCCTGATAACTCTATGCTGAGCGTTGGCGTGTCCTACCGCTTTGGCCAGGACGAAGTGGCTGCCCCGGCTCCGGCTCCGGTTGTTCAGACCAAGCGCTTCACCCTGAAGTCTGACGTGCTGTTCAACTTCGACAAAGCCACGCTGAAACCGGAAGGTCAGCAAGCGCTGGATCAGCTGTACTCCCAGCTGAGCTCGATGGATCCGAAAGACGGCTCCGTTATCGTTCTGGGCTACACCGACCGTATCGGTTCCGACGCCTACAACCAGAAACTGTCTCAGGCGCGCGCGCAGAGCGTCGTAAGCTACCTGGTTTCCAAAGGTATCCCTTCCGACAAGATTTCCGCACGCGGTATGGGTAAATCCAACCCGGTTACTGGCAACACCTGTAACAGCGTGAAAGGCCGTGCCGTAGTCATCAGCTGCCTGGCCCCGGATCGTCGCGTAGAGATCGAAGTGAAAGGCATCAAAGACGTGGTAACCCAGCYGCAGGCTTAAGTTATCATGACGCTATAAACCCCGCTTCGGCGGGGTTTTTCATTTCAGGTTAACCCCCTTTGCATCGGCTGCGCAGACGCAGATTATTGCCCGTCAATGTTTTGCGGCTAAATTACGGCGGCGACGCGTAACCCGCATCTGGCACCCATCGGGCCGCTAACGTTTTCAATTCCCTCTAGAAGACCTCCCCTATGTGCTATCTTGGTTCATTACAGTCAATAGCACGCGTATCATCATTGCTAACGTCGTCGCCGTGTAGGGCCGCCGCTGCGTTTTCCGAATTTATTGACATGCCGCCGCTGGTCTGTGCCTCTCCAACTACAGATTCCGACGTATCCGATCATCTGTTCCGGCGACATCCGATCAGTTATTCCGATATTTTCCGATCACCCATTTCAGTGATATTCGATCACGTGTTCGCTCATCTTCTGACTCAGTTTTAGTCTATTTTTCCTGTGCTGGCTACTCCTTGCTCTTTGCGTAGTGATTCGCCTTTAAGTTCCAGTCGATAGCTGGGGTGTACTAGCCGATCG
>NZ_JBLKSS010000098.1:0-10841 GCF_047607725.1 Sodalis sp. (in: enterobacteria)
CATACCCCCGGAAGCTAAAAGTCTCCAGAGTATGGCGGAACAGAAGATGAGCGATCGGACAGAATCGGAATCGCTGATCGGGCGACCGGAATCAGTGATCGGGTGAAATCGGAATCAGTGATCGGACGTGACCGGAACCAGCATTAAACAAATAGGTATTAAAATTCGGCGAATTTGCGCTTAAATCGGGCCGTATCAGCCCCTATTTCTTTAATGCCGGTTTGTTTAATACCGGGCGCGATCTGGCATTTTTGGGGTGGGTTTATGCCGCGGCGTTGGTGGATTCAGGCGTGCCATTCGATCTGTTATTCGGGCCTGCTTACAAAGGTATCCCGATTGCGACCACCACCGCGGTGGCGCTGGCGGAGCAGCATAAACGGGACGTCACCTATTGTTTCAACCGTAAAGGAAGCCAAGGATCACAGTGAAGGCGGGACGCTGGTCGGTAGTCCGCTCCAGGGTAAAGTGATGCTGGTCGACGACGTTATTACCGCGGGCACCGCTATCCGCGAGTCGATGGCCATTATTGCCGCCCACCAGGCAACGCTTGCCGGGGTGATGATTTCGCTGGACCGGCAGGAAAAAGGGCGTGGCGAGATTTCGCTATTCAGTAAGTGGAGCGGGATTATCACTGCAAGGTTCTTGCTATCATCACGTTGGCGGATCTGATCGCCTATCTGGAAGAAAAAGGCGAAATGGCCGACCATCTCGCCGCGGTTCGCGCCTATCAGCAGCAATACGGCATCTGAGCCGGCCAGGTGGGACGGGCGTTCGCTTTAATGCCGGTCAGTGAAGCACTCGCGTTGACGGGCGGTGGAGCGCCGCTATCCACCGCGCCGCGGCACTCAGTGCAGCTGCGCTACCAGGAGCGGCCAGCGCAGCTCGAACTCCTGCGTGGGCCGGTATTTGAATTCAGTACGCACAAAGCGCGACAGCATGCCTTCGCAAAAGGCCAGCAGCTGGCTGGCGAGCAGCGACTCATCCAGCTCAAACGCTTCCCCTTCGCGCAGTTTGCGCTCGCGCAATACCTGGCGCAGCTGTACTTCGATACGCTCATACAACTGATTGATGCGCCCCTGAAGTCGGTCTTGTTCAAACATTAGCGCGTGGCCGCTCATAATGCGCGTGAGCCCCGGATTTCGTTCGGCGAAGCCCAAAAGCAGCAACAATATCAGACGAAGCCGATTCAGAGTCTCTTTCTCATCTTGTAGGATCAAATTAATCCGGCTAATCAGACTATCCTCGATAAATTCGATAAGGCTGTCAAACATCCGGGTTTTGCTGGGAAAGTGGCGGTAAAGCGCGGCTTCCGAAACGCCAACATTGGCTGCCAATTTTGCGGTGGTAATACGTTGGCTGCCGTCGCTGGATTCAAGCATCTGTGCCAATGCTTGCAGAATCTCCTCGCGGCGGTTGCGTTTCGTATTCTCTTTTTCTGCCATGCTGAATAGGTCCCTGAGTAATCACTGTCAATAATGGTTAAACACCAGGCATCGGCCGTAGCGCGCGCGGCGCTATGGCGTTAATGGATTTGTATTCGATGCCGGGTAATGGGCAGAATCGTCAGGGGCTATAGTCGCCCGGAGTGGCCGAAGCCCCCCTCGCCGCGTTCGCTGGTATCGAAGGATTCCACCAAGTTAAACTCCGCCTGCACGACCGGCACAAAGACCATTTGCGCCATGCGCTCCCCCGGTTCAACGGTGAAAATGTCCTGGCCGCGGTTCCAGACCGAGACCATCAGCGGCCCTTGGTAGTCCGAATCAATCAGTCCCACCAGATTACCCAGCACGATACCGTGCTTATGACCCAGACCGGATCGCGGCAGGATAACCGCCGCCAGATTGGCATCGGCAATGTGAATCGCCAGCCCGGTCGGGATCAGGGTGGTTTCACCCGGCGCCAGCACCACCGGCTCATCGATACAAACGCGTAAATCCAGACCGGCGGACCCCGTGGTGGCGTAAGCCGGTAGCGGGAAACGATTGCCAATGCGGTGGTCCAGGATCTTAACGTCGATTTTTTTCATCATAACGGCTGACAATCTCGTCAATTAGTTGTTGAGCGAGCAGTGATTTATCGCTCAGAGGTAACAGGGTTTCCCCATCCTGCCAGAACAGATGCAACGCATTGTTATCACTGTTAAACCCTTGGCCGGTTTGGGAAACGTCATTGGCGCAAATCAAATCCATTTGCTTATTGATACGCTTTTGCCGGGCGTATTCTTCCATATTGTGGGTTTCGGCGGCAAATCCGACGACGTAAGGACGTTGTTTTGTTAGTGCGCCCACGGCCGCCACAATATCAGGATTTTTAATCTGGGTGATCATCAGGTCATCGCCCTGCTTTTTGATTTTTTCCGGTGAAAAACGGCGGGCGCGATAGTCTGCCACCGCCGCGCAGCCGATGAAAATGTGTTGTTGGTGGATGGAGCGCATTACCGCATCCTGCATCTCCAGCGCGCTGGTCACGTCGATACGCTCCACATCCGCAGGCGTTGGCAGGGAGACCGGGCCCGCTATCAGCGTGACCCGCGCGCCTTTGGCCGCGGCGGCGCGGGCGATGGCGAAGCCCATCTTGCCCGAGCTGTGATTGCTGAGAAAACGTACCGGATCCAGCGCTTCTCGGGTCGGCCCGGCGGTTATCATGATATTGAGGTGGCTTAGCGAGCGATCGGGGGTGAAATGCTGCGCCACGTGGTCCATCAGCACCAGCGGATCGGGCATCCGCCCCGGGCCGATATCGCCGCAGGCCTGGCTGCCTCTATCGGGCCCCCACAACAGCACGCCGCGGCCGCTCAACGTGGTCAGGTTCGCCTGCGTGGCCGCCGCCCGGTACATTTGTTGGTTCATGGCCGGCGCCGCCGCGACGGGGGCCGCCGTCGCCAGGCAGAGCGTGGTGAGCAGATCGTTGGCCATTCCCGCCGCCAGGCGCGCCAGCAGATCGGCGGTCGCGGGCGCCAGCAGCAGCAGATCGGCCCATTTTGCCAGCTCAATATGGCCCATCGCCGCCTCTGCGGCGGGATCCAGCAGGTCGTCCGCCACCGGGTAGCCCGATACCGCCTGCAGACTCAATGGCGTAATAAACGCCTTCGCCGCCGCCGTCATCACCACGTGCACCTCGGCGCCCCGCTCGCGCAAACGGCGCACCAGTTCGGGGGCCTTGTAGGCGGCGATACCACCGCTTACGCCCAGTACAATATGTTTACCGGCCAGTCCCGTCATCTCGCATGTCCAGGTGAAATTATGGTTATAGGCATTTTATCATAACCCTCAGCGCCACGATCATTTGTCTGTTTACGGCTGTTTTGGAATCGTCATTCGGCTTTTCACCGTGCCATGTCGAACAACGGTGTTGCTGCTGGCATTATAAAGCTAGGGGTGAACGGTGCCCGGGAAGGTCCGCACAATGGAAAAAGTAAGTAAGAAAAGCTGGCCGTCAACGTTGGCACCGCGTGAAAAGCTGATTGCCCTCGGTCCCGACGCGCTGACGGACATTGAATTACTGGCGCTGTTTTTACGCACCGGCACCCGGGGCAAACATGTGTTGCAGTTCGCGGAGGAACTGCTGGCGCAGTTCGGTTCGTTCGATAAATTGATGACTGCCGACCACCAAACCCTCAGCGCCACGTACGGTCTGGGAGTCTCAAAATGTACACAGCTGCGGGCGATTGGCGAAATGGCGCAGCGCATTTTTCGTTCGCATCTGATGTGCGAGGATGCGATGACCAGCCCGGATATGGCCCGGCGTTACCTGCAGCAAATTTTGGTGTGCTGGGAAAGAGAGGTGTTTGTGGTCATGTTTCTCGACAACCGCAATCGCCTTATCAACCATCAGGAGTTGTTTCAGGGTACAGTGAACAGCGTAGAGGTCCATCCGCGGGAAATTGTCTGCGCGGCGCTCAAGATCAATGCGGCGGCGATTATTTTGGCGCACAATCATCCCTCTGGTAACGCCGAACCGAGCCGCGCCGACCGCGAGGTGACGGCACGTGTGGTCAAAGCCTGCCTGTTTCTCGATATCCGGGTGCTGGACCATCTGGTTATCGGCGCGGGGGAAATGGTTTCTTTTGCCGAAAAAGGCTGGCTGTAAGCCTTTTTCCCGCGATCCTGCGGGATCTTTAGCCGTGCGGGACTTGAGCAGTCGCGCGTCAAAGCGTATACTACGCCACCTTTGAGAATCTTGGGTGTAGCGTTGAGAGCCTATCTCAGCAGAGTTCTCTCTGTTGGAAGTCTCTCCTCAGTGAATATGCTGAGATGGGCTCTAAAGCCTGACGAGGCGGCTACCACCTTTCTTAGAGCTCGAGCTGATTTGATTTTTGGAGAATAGACATGTCCCGAGTCTGCCAAGTTACTGGCAAGCGCCCGGTGAGCGGCAACAACCGCTCCCACGCAATGAATGCGACCAAACGCCGTTTTCTGCCTAACCTGCACTCTCACCGTTTTTGGGTTGAGAGCGAAAAACGCTTTGTCACGCTGCGCGTATCTGCTAAAGGTATGCGTGTAATCGATAAGAAGGGCATCGAAACGGTTTTGGCCGATCTCCGTGTCCGCGGTGAGAAGTATTAAGGTAAGGAACTAAATCATGGCTAAGGGTGTTCGCGAGAAGATTAAGCTGGTTTCTTCTGCTGGTACTGGTCACTTCTATACCACCACGAAGAACAAGCGTACCAAACCTGAAAAGATGGAATTGAAAAAATTCGATCCGGTTGTACGCCAGCATGTGATTTACAAAGAAGCCAAAATCAAATAATTTTGGCGACTGGCTAAAAACCCGGCTCCGGCCGGGTTTTTTTATGGGCCGTCGGACGTATTATTCTCGACCGGCGGACATCCCGCTGACAGGGAGCATCAGATGCCGGAATTACCGGAAGTGGAAACCAGCCGCCGAGGGATTGAACCTTGGGTCGCGGGGCAGACGATTCTGCGGGCGGAGGTGCGTAATGCGCGGCTCCGCTGGCCGGTGGACGAAGAGATCATCGCGCTGCGGGACAGGTGGGTACTGAGCGTACAGCGCCGGGCGAAATATCTGCTGTTGGAGCTGGATCAAGGCTGGATCATTATCCATCTCGGTATGTCGGGACGTTTGCGGGTGCTGCCGCAGCCGCAGCCGCCTGAAAAGCACGATCATGTCGATCTGGTCATCAGCAACGGCTGTCTCATCCGCTATACCGATCCGCGGCGCTTTGGCGCCTGGCTATGGAGCGATAATCTGCTTACCAGCCGCGTGCTGGCTCACCTGGGACCTGAACCGCTCAGCGATGAGTTCGATGGCCGCTGGCTGTACGAGAAGTCGCGCAATAAACACACGCCGATCAAGCCGTGGCTGATGGATAATAAGCTGGTGGTCGGCGTCGGCAATATTTACGCCAGCGAATCGCTGTTTGTCGCCGGCATTTTGCCCGGCCGCGCCGCCGGTTCATTAAACGAAGAAGACGCTGCGCTGCTGGCGCAGAGTATCAAGGCGGTATTGCTGCGCTCGATTGAGCAGGGCGGCACTACGCTGCGAGATTTTCTGCAGTCAGACGGCAAGCCGGGCTATTTTGTACAAGAGCTGCAGGTGTACGGCCGGGCGGGCGAACCCTGCCGGGCGTGCGGAACGCCGATACAGGTCGCCAAGCACGGCCAGCGGAGCACTTTTTTCTGTCCCCAATGTCAGCACTGAGAGGGGCGATACCGCGCCCGGACCTCTTTGGCGATAGGCGCGGGCAGAAAGTGATCCACATCGCCGCCGTGCAGCGCCACCTCTTTCACCAGCGTGGAGGAGATATAAGACCAGGCTTCGGCGGGTATCATAAACACGGTCTCGAGCGTCGGCATTAAATGGCGATTCATTTTCGCCAACTGCATCTCATACTCGACATCCGTCATCGCGCGCACGCCACGGATGAGGATATTCGCCTGCTGCTGGCGAGCAAAATCGGCCATCAAATCGCTAAAGCCCGTTACCGTCACATTGGGCAGGTGGGCGGTAACCTGGGTTGCCAGCGCCACCCGTTCATGCAAATCAAACAGCGGCCGTTTATTGGGGCTGGCGGCGATCGCCAGCACGACCCGATCAAACATTTGCGCGGCGCGGGTCACTAAATCCAGATGGCCATTGGTCAGCGGATCGAAGGTGCCGGGATAGATGGCTTTGGTGGTCATAGGTCACTTCCCCTCTCGGCGTGGTTTAAGGCCCACAGAGTGGCATATTTATTGAAAGTATATTGTGCGTTCACCACCGCAAGCAACCAGCCCTGTCTGCCGTCCAAAAAACCGGCGCGCAGCAGCCAGGTTTTGAGGAAAGCACCGTAGGTGTGGCTAATAATGGCGAACATGCTGCATTTTCGCCCCTGGCGATGGCGTTCCCGCGCCCAGGCTTCGGCGTATTGCAGCTGTTTACGCTGAAAAGCCGGCAAATCGCGGCACGTCAGATGCTGTAAATCACCCGCCAGGGCAACGATGCCGGCGCCGCTCGTCTCTAGGGATTCATGAACCGGTAGCGCGTTGTAGCGATAGCGCTCGCGCGCATACAGCCGCACCACCCGGTCCGGGTACCAGCCGCTGTGACGCATAAAGCGGCCGAGAAACAGATTGCGCCGCGCGCAGCTGTAGACCACCTCCGGGTCGGGCTGTCGCAGCACCTCCTGAATCGCCCGGCGCAGCGGCGGCGTGACGCACTCGTCGGCGTCAAGCATCAGGATATAATCGCCGCTGGCATACGCCTGCGCCCGCTGGCGCTGGATACCGAAGCCCGGCCAGTCAGTGGACTGGATGACGCGCCCGCCCGCCTGTGCGGCGATATGGCGCGTTTCGTCACTGCTGCCGGCATCCAGCACCACGATTTCATCGGCCCAGCTTACCGACGCCAGACAATCCGGTAGGAGTTCAGCCTCGTTGCGGGTAATGAGCACCACCGACAGACGCTTTCTTTGCGACATTCACTGACTCCGTTGCGGCAGATAAGGCTCAAGCAGATTCAGCAGGCGCTGCAGCGCGCCCTGGTTCTGGTGCAGAACCTCGACGGCGTGACGGCCGTAATACAGGCGATAATCCTCATCGGTCAATAGAGTGGAGACCGTGTTGACCAGCGACGGCACGTCGGTGACGGTAATCAACCCGCCGGCTTCATCCAGTTTGCTGCAAATATCGCGGAAATTCAAAGTATGCGGCCCCATCAGCACCGGAATGGCGTGCGCCACCGCTTCCAGGGGATTATGGCCGCCGCGCGCCACCAGGCTGCCGCCGACGAACGCCAGGTCGGCGATGCCGTACAGCAGCATCAGCTCGCCCATGGTATCGCCCACCACCACCTGCGTGCTGGCGGACGGAATTTCGCTGCTGCTGCGCATGATGTAATTGAACCCTGCCTTCATGGTCATCTCCCGCGCCGCCGGAAAACGCTCCGGGTGACGCGGGACCAAGATAAGCAATAGATCGAGAAAGTTGGCCAGCAGCTGGCGATGCGCCTGCAATAACAGCGTCTCTTCGCCTTCATGGGTGCTGGTGGCTATCCATACCGGGCGCCGCGACGCCCACTGGCGGCGCAGAGTAAGCGCCCGCGCCGCCAGCTCGGGGGTAACGGAAATATCGAATTTCAGGCTGCCGGTGACCGCCAGCTGGTTCTTTTTCAGGCCAAGCTCGAGGAAGCGTGCGCCATCTTCTTCGTTTTGCGCCGCGATGAGGGTAATGCGGCGCATGATGTCGGCGACAAAGCCGCTGAACCTTTTATAACCGGCGGCGGAGCGGGCCGAGAGGCGCGCGTTGGCGACCACCAGCGGGATGCCGCGGCGGTGCAGCGCCTTGATAAGGTTTGGCCACAGCTCGGTTTCCATAATGATGACCAGCTTGGGATTGACCCGATCGAGGAAACGGCTCATCGCCCCGGGCAGATCATAGGGCAGGTAGACATGATGGACATCATTGCCGAACGCCGACTGTACTCGCTCGGAGCCGGTGGGCGTCATCGTGGTGACGGTAATAGGCAGCAGCGGGTAGCGGTGGCGCAAGGCGCGCACCAGCGGTATGGCCGCCAGCGTCTCGCCCACCGACACGGAATGCAGCATGATTCCGCCGGGTTTCACCTTGCCCTGGCAAAAGCCGTAACGTTCGGGCCAACGTCGACGGTAGGCGGGCGCTTTTCTACTGCGCCATAATAACCGTATCCACACCAGCGGCTGGATTAAATATATGATTATGTTGTAGATCATTATAATTAACTATTGTAAGGCACAGCGGCCCATGTGCTGAGTGAGTTTTTAACCAGATAATGTGAATTTCCCCAAACCGGGAACATGCTAGCAGATAAGTCATTATCCCTCATTAGCGGGGAGGCATTTATCTGATTAGTGCTGAATGCCGGCCGTGGCGCGCGAGCCACCCTAGACCGGCGCCAAGGCTATGATAGCAGTTGCCGATACAGACCCATAAGCTGACGTGAAAGATTTGCCGGCGTACAGGTGCTTACCCGCTGGCGCACGGCGGCGCCCATGGCGGGATCCCGCTCACGGGACGGCATCTCGGCGGCGAACGCCCTCAGGCTGGCGATATCCAGCGCATCGCAGATAAAGCCCTCGCGGCCCTGCTCGATAAATTCCGCGCCGCCGCAGCGTTGGCTGGTGATGACCGGCAGGCCGCAGGACATGGCCTCAAGGATCACGTTGGGGAACGGGTCGTACAGCGTCGGCAAGATGAGCGCGTCCGCGGCATGGTAACAGGGTAGCACATCTTGGCGGACGCCGGTGAAACGCACGCGCGACAGGCAGCCCAGGCTTTGCGCCAGGGCCTGATAGCGCCGTTGGTGTTTATCTTGTCCGACGACAATCAAGTAGCGATCGGTGTCGGCCACCGCGCTAAGGGCCTGCCGCAGCCCTTTGCGCACAAAACCGGAGCCGACGAAAATCAGTGCGCAGGCCTGTTCAGGGATCGATAGCACTTCCCGGGCCTCCCGGCGTTGCGCGCCGTCGGCGGGAGCGAACCGATTTGGATCGATGGCGTTGTAAATCAGGGCGAATTTATCCTCCGCTACGCCGTAATAGTGCATGATATCGTCCCGCACCATCGCCGAATTGCAGATGATTTTCTTTAGCTGCGGTGATTGAAACATGTCGCGTTCCGCCGACAGCACATAGCGGTGATAACGGCTGATTCGCGTCAGCCAGCGCTGATGGGCGGGAATGATGCGCGCGCGCTGCGCCAGCCACGCCCTGTGGACGCCATCGCCGGCGCGGAACACATCACAGCCGGCGATGCGCTCGTGGCTTTGCACCAGATCGAAATGGTGCTGTTGCCAGTACCGCCGGGCGGCATCGGCGAAACCGCGCTCGCGTACGATGCGGCCGCCACCGCGCGGGTTACAGATATGCACATGCCAGTCGGGCTGCGGTTCGCCTGACCACTGGCGCGTGATGATGTTCAGCTCCAGTCCGCTGTTATCAAGCGCTTCCAGGGCGCGGGAGATAAAGCGTTCTGCGCCGCCGTCGGGACGGTATTTTTGCCGTACTATCGCCAGGCGGATAGTTGTCATGTCGGATTTTCCCTTGCCGCCGCGATCCACGGGCGGCCGTTTGCGATGGCGCAAATGCCCTTGCCGGCACCGCGCGGTATGCTGATGGTGCTTTTCCGCGGGCGTCGAGCCGGTTTATGGCCGAGAAGCCCTTATCGGCCTCATGCCGAGTATTGTAGGCACCTTAATGCGCTGCCGGGTTTGGATATCAATCGGATCCGGCAGTTCGGCATAATCGCCGACCCACAGCACGGTACTCTTTTCGCTCCAGGGACGCCAGCGCTGTAGTTTAGTCGGGCCGAACAGCGCCACGCAGGGGTGTCCAGCGCCGCCGCCATATGCATGGGCGCAGAATCGACGCCGATAAACAGGCGTGCACCCTCTATGACCGCCGCCAGTTGAGGAAGCGAGAGTTGCCCGGCCAGGGAGACGGGTTTCACTCCACGGCATAGCGAAATGATATGATCAACCATCTCCTGTTCTCTTTTGTCCGGCGCGGCGGTCAGCACCACCGGCAACCTGCTGGTTGCCAATCCTTCAATCAGCTGCGCCATTTTGGCGTCGTCCCAGCATTTATACAACCAGCGCGAGGTCGACTGGATGACGATATAGTCGCCCGTCACCCGTTGTTCGCGCAATAACGTCTCGCCACGGATTTTATCCGCCGCCGTGTAGTACATGCTGCAACTGCGGTCGGTAATGGCAAGGTTAAGCGGTTCCAGAATACTGAGATTTTGTTCCACGGTGTGCAGCTGGGTGTGGTTGGCGGTAGTCACTAACCGGTTGTGCGCCAGGCGCCAGAGAAAAGAGCGCCGCTTGGTATAGTTAAAACCGATGCGCAACGCCGTGCCGCTGAGCAGCGTGATAATCGCGCTGCGCCATTGTTCGGCAAGATTGATGACAAGATCATAATGGCGCGTGCGTAAGGTTTGCGCTAAGGCGTATTCCTGTTCCAACTGACGCAGCGGGCCCTGTTTTTTCCATTGACGATCGATGACGTGGATCTGAGCTATAGCCGGATGATTCGCCAGGATCGGCGCCGTTTCTTTGTACAAGAGCACGTCAATTTCCGCCGCCGGATAATGCTGGCGCAGATTATTAATCACCGGCGTGGTCAAAATCATGTCGCCATGGTGGCGTAATTTAATCAGCAGGATCTTGTGGGGCAGGAAAGGCGTATCGTCGTGACGCGTGGGCATGGTGGCGCGGACCTGTATCAAACGTAAGCGTACGCCCAGCGCCGTATTGACAGTTATTCAGCAGGGATGGTGAGGTTCCACGGCAGGAGCTCTTTGATTTTGTTGATGGGATGATCCGCGATAATCGCCAGCACATGGCGCAGATACGCTTCCGGCTCC
>NZ_JBLKSS010000099.1:0-10761 GCF_047607725.1 Sodalis sp. (in: enterobacteria)
TCACTCAAACCGAGATGGAAATAAAAGTTATTAAAATCAATACAATGTGAAAATGCAATGAGCATAAGCGTGTAACGTAGGTTTACTGTCTCATACAACAAACCCACCAATAATTCAAGACGTCCTCCACGGGGCGCTTACCTACAAACCGTAGCGGTCAACAAATACTATGTGGATCCGGCGCTGAACCGGGATATGATCCATACCGCCCTAAGCATGGAGGCCGACAATCAGGAATTGCTGACGCCCCGGGAACGGCAAATCCTCAAACTCATCGCCGATGGCAACACCAACCGGCTAATCGCTGAGCAGTTATGTATCAGCGTTAAGACGGTGGAGACCCACCGCTTGAATATCATGCGAAAGTTGAATGTGCATAAAGTCACGGAGCTGCTGAATTGTTCCCGCCGACTTGGATTGACCGACTAGCCTTGCCACCGTTGGCCAGCCATGGCGGCGAATTGTGTTTTCCGCCGCCGGGGTTCGGCCCCTGGTCGCGTCCGGCGCGGTTGCAATGGCGTGACACAGGCCCGGGTCTGTTTCGGTGTAGCGTTTCGACCGCCGCAGGAACAAAGGTAACGGCCCCATAGACCCCGCACGGTTCCCCCGCTTTAGCGCCTCGCCGCCCGCGCCAGGGCAACCAAAGCCAGACGAAGAATGGCGACTGATTATAAGACATTTGGCGCGCTACCTATCAGGTTTTCGGCTGACATTGACGCCACCGCGACCGGGATATTCTCTGCTTGTTCACCCTTCGCAGACGCTCGCTGCAAACCCACCCCGCTTTCAAGGTAAGCGTACGCCCAGCGCCGTCTGTTAATTCCCCATCAAGCTATTGAAGATGATGTCCATTATTTTTTTAATGGGCGCAATTCATGAAACAAACCCCACCAAAACCCTCAAGACGTCGTCCCAATTTCCCGCTGGACTTTAACATTGATACCGTTATCCCGTGCCAGCTTGGCAATGGATACGCCGGGCTGGAGCGCCTGCTCAACCAGCTTAATGTTAAAGTCCAACGGGAAATTGGGACGACGTCTTGAGGGTTTTGGTGGGGTTTGTTTCATGAATTGCGCCCATTAAAAAAATAATGGACATCATCTTCAATAACTTGATGGGAAATTAACAGACGGCGCTGGGCGTACGCTTACATGTATTTCAGCTGGCACGTGATATCCGCCGAGTGCCGGATATAATTCTGCGCCTGCTCGTAGCTATTGTCGTATTCCTGCCGCAGCACGGATTCCCGCTGGTGCAGCATGCTGAAAAAATAGAGGATAATAGCGCGCAGAGCGCCCACAGCATTAGCGCCAGCGTCCTGAACAGGTAGCGGAAGATTTTGACCGTAGTGCGAAACGAAGTGAGATATTTCAAACCCGTACCGTTCAGATAAAGAAAACCAGCCAGAATCAAAAAGGCCAGCGCAACCGCGCTGGCTCTTGTTTATGACCCTTACGCGCCGGCACGTCGCCGGCCGAGGGTATTATTCGCGTTCACCGTCGACATCATCGTCATCGCTGACGCCGTCATCCGCTTCATCGGTATCCATGAGGTCGTCTTCAGGCGTCGCATCCGGGATCGCCACCGAGTCCAGATCCTCATCGTCCACTGGTTCGGCGACGCGCTGCAGCCCCACCACGTGCTCATCCTGCACGGTGCGGATAAGCGTCACGCCCTGGGTGTTGCGCCCGACGATGCTCACCTCGGAAACCCGCGTGCGCACCAGCGTGCCGGCGTCCGTTATCATCATGATCTGGTCGCAGTCATCCACCTGCACCGCCCCCACCACTTCGCCGTTGCGTTCGCTCACCTTAATGGAGATAACGCCCTGGGTCGCGCGGGACTTGGTCGGATATTCCGCCTGGGCGGTACGCTTGCCATAGCCGTGCTGGGTGACCGTCAATATTGGCCCCTCACCGCGCGGCACGATGAGGGACACCACCCGGTCGCCTTCCGCTAGATTGATCCCCCGGACGCCGGTCGCGGTCCGCCCCATGCTGCGCACCTGATTTTCCGGGAAACGCACCACTTTGCCATAGGCGGAAAACAGCATGACTTCATTGCTGCCGTCGGTCAGGTCCACGCCTATAAGCTCATCGCCATCGTTAAGATTAACGGCGATAATGCCGGCGCTGCGCGGGCGGCTGAACTCGATAAGCGAGGTTTTCTTCACGGTGCCGCTGGCGGTCGCCATGAAGACGTGGCGTCCTTCTTCATAGTCACGCACCGGCAAAATGGCGGTGATACGTTCGTTGGACTCCAGCGGCAACAGATTGACTATCGGCCGGCCGCGGGCGCCGCGGCTGGCTTCCGGCAACTGATAGACCTTCATCCAATACATCCGTCCCCGGCTGGAGAACAGCAAGATGGTGTCGTGGGTATTCGCCACCAGCAGGCGGTCGATGAAGTCCTCTTCCTTGATGCTGGCCGCCGACTTGCCTTTACCGCCGCGGCGCTGCGCTTCATAGTCCGTCAACGGCTGATACTTCACGTAACCCTGATGGGACAGGGTGACGACAACATCTTCCTGATTAATTAGGTCTTCGATATTGATATCCGAGGTATTGGCGGTAATCTCGGTACGGCGCGGATCGCTATACTGCTCTTTGATGGCGACAAGCTCTTCGCGGATCACCTCCATCAGGCGGTCCGAATTCTGCAGGATGCGAATTAGTTCCGCTATCTGGGTCAACAGCTCCTTGTATTCATCAAGCAGCTTTTCGTGTTCCAGACCGGTCAGTTTTTGCAGCCGCAGGTCCAAAATCGCCTGGGCTTGCTGCTCGGTCAGATAATATTGACCGTCGCGGATGCCGTACTGCGGCTCCAGCCACTCGGGCCGCGCGGCGTCGTCGCCGGCGCGCTCCAGCATGGCGGAGACGGTGCCCAGCGCCCATGAACGCGCCACCAGGGCGGCCTTCGCTTCCGCCGGCGTCGGCGCCTGGCGGATCAGCTCGATAATCGGGTCGATGTTTGCCAGCGCCACCGCCTGCGCTTCCAGAATATGGGCGCGCTCGCGGGCCTTGCGCAACTCAAAAATAGTGCGGTGGGTCACCACTTCGCGGCGGTGGCGCACAAAGGCGGATAAAATGTCCTTCAGCGGCAGGATCTTCGGCTGCCCCTGATGCAGCGCCAACATATTGATACCGAACGACACCTGCAGCTGGGTCAGGGAGTACAGATTGTTAAGCACCACCTCCCCTACCGCGTCGCGTTTGATTTCAATGACAATGCGCATACCGTCTTTGTCGGATTCATCGCGCAGGCCGCTGATGCCCTCGACACGCTTTTCTTTGACCAGCTCGGCGATTTTCTCAATCAGGCGCGCTTTATTCACCTGATAGGGAATTTCATGCACGATGATGGTTTCGCGGTCTGTTTTGCCGTCCGTTTCCACCTCGGCGCGCGCGCGGATGTAGATTTTGCCGCGCCCGGTGCGGTATGCCTCTTCGATGCCGCGCCGGCCATTGATGATGGCGGCGGTGGGGAAATCGGGACCGGGGATATGCTCCATCAGGCCTTCGACGCTGATGTTCTCATCGTCAATATAGGCCAGACAGCCGTCGATGACTTCCGCGAGGTTGTGCGGCGGAATGTTGGTGGCCATCCCCACCGCGATGCCGGAAGAGCCGTTGACCAGCAGGTTGGGGATCCTGGTGGGCATGACATCGGGAATTTGCTCGGTGCCGTCATAGTTGGGCACGTAATCGACGGTCCCTTTTTCCAGATCCGCCAGCAATTCGTGGGCAATTTTCGCCATGCGCACTTCGGTATAACGCATCGCCGCGGCGGAGTCGCCGTCAACGGAACCGAAGTTGCCCTGGCCATCCACCAGCATGTAACGCAGCGAGAACGGCTGTGCCATACGCACGATGGTGTCGTAGACAGCGGTATCCCCGTGGGGGTGATATTTACCGATGACGTCGCCGACGACGCGCGCCGATTTTTTATAAGGTTTATTCCAGTCATTACCGAGCACGCTCATCGCGAACAGCACGCGACGGTGTACGGGTTTGAGTCCGTCCCGCACATCCGGCAACGCGCGTCCGACGATGACGGACATGGCGTAATCCAGATAAGAACGTTTCAGCTCTTCTTCGATATTGACCGGTGTAATTTCTCTGGCAAGGTCGCTCATAGAGCCGCTATCCCTCTACTAAATGAAGCTTCTACCCGGATTTAAAGGTGTCAAAAAAGTATACCATCTTTTTTCTGTGAAAGGGCACAGTCACCGTTGAAAGGCGTACCGGAATCATCTCATGTCCCCACCGGCGCCAGCCGACGGTCCCCGCACGCCGCTAATGCAGGCTTTTGCGGGCAAACGGGCTGCCGGACAGCCCGTTTGTGCGTATACTTAGCCGATAAAGGTATAAGGAGCTTTTACATGACCCCCGAAGTAAGTAATGAAGCGGACCATAACGCCCCGCCCCGTCAGGAAAACGTCGATCCGGGCGAAATCGCCAAATTCGACGCCGTCGCTGCTCGCTGGTGGGATCTTGACGGCGAATTTAAACCGCTGCACCGCATCAATCCGCTGCGCTTGGATTATATTCTCGAACGCGCCGGCGGGCTGTTTGGAAAAAACGTGCTGGATGTCGGCTGCGGGGGCGGCATTCTGGCGGAAAGCATGGCGCGCGAAGGGGCGAAGGTGACCGGACTGGATATGGGCGCCGAACCGCTGGCGGTTGCCCGCCTGCACGCGCTGGAAAGCGGCGTGGCCCTGGATTATCGCCAGGAGACGGTCGAGGCGCACGCCGAGGCGCATCCCGGCGCCTATGATGTGGTGACCTGTATGGAAGTGCTGGAGCATGTGCCGGATCCTGCGTCTATCGTCCGCGCCTGCGCGCGGTTAGTGAAACCGGGCGGCGAGGTGTTTTTTTCGACGCTGAACCGTAATCCGAAGGCCTGGCTAATGGCCATCGTCGGCGCCGAATATGTGCTGCGCATGGTGCCGCGGGGCACGCATGATATTAATAAATTCATCAAACCCGCCGAGTTGCTGGGTTGGGTGGACAACACCCCGCTGCGCGAGCAGCATATTATCGGTTTACATTACAATCCGCTGCGGGATCGTTTCTATTTGGGCGGTAACGTGGATGTGAATTATATGCTGCATACACGCCGGCAAGCGTAAAGCGCTGCCCGCCACTGCGTCAGGGGCGCTCTCTTCCGTCAGGCGTCTTCGTCAGGCCTGTAGCGTTGTTCTTCGCGCACTGAACTCCTGTCAGGCCGGAGATGTTGTCTTCACGCGCGAGCCCCCTGTCACGCCGAGGGCGTTCTCTTCCCTCGGGGGATGCCTGTCACGCCGGCGACGTTATCTTCCCTGTTGGGCCGCCTAACGGGTCGGGAGCTGCCGTTTCTATCCGGGATCCTTCTCGTGCCGGGCCGTTGGCGCCCGCCGTGCGGCGCCGTCAAAAACAGAGAGCGTTCAATTAAGCAACGATCGCATTATTTTAGAAAAATTTATCCCCCGCAATTGACAACCGCGAAGCGCAGGCACAATAGCGGCTTACCCGTTTGCTGACAGTTTCTCCCCAACGTTATCCACAAAAGTTGGCAAGTTATTCACTTGCATTGCGGTGGCTTTGTCACTATCTTGTTACCAAACTAACGAAAAGACCCCATATATAGTGATTTGCCCCTGGCAAGGCACTATTTTGCCTGCGCGCCAGCAGGGCGTTTGCGGGTCATACAGACAGGTATAAAGCCGCATGAACCAGAGTCTGCTAGTCACCAAGCGCGACGGACGTAAAGAAACCATTAACCTCGATAAAATCCACCGGGTCATCGACTGGGCGGCCGAAGGGCTGGAAAACGTTTCCGTTTCCCAGGTGGAATTACGTTCCCATATCCAGTTCTACGACGGCATCAAAACCGCCGATATTCACGAAACCATTATCAAAGCCGCGGCGGATCTGATTTCGCGCGAGGCGCCCGACTACCAGTATCTCGCCGCCCGGCTGGCGGTGTTCCATTTGCGCAAAAAAGCCTACGGTCGGTTTGAGCCGCCGAAACTCTACGATCATGTCTCGCGGCTGGTCGAGATGGGCAAATACGATAAACATTTGCTGACGGACTATAGCGCCGACGAATTCGAGCAGATGGACTGGTTTATCGATCACTGGCGCGATATGAACTTTTCCTATGCCGCCGTCAAACAGCTTGAAGGAAAGTACCTGGCGCAAAACCGGGTAACCGGCGAGATTTACGAAAGCGCCCAGTTTCTATATATGCTGGTGGCCGCCTGCCTGTTTTCCGGCTATCCGCGCGCGACCCGCCTCGACTACGTCAAAAGGTTCTATGATGCGGTGTCGACGTTTAAAATTTCGCTGCCGACGCCAATTATGTCCGGCGTACGCACCCCGACCCGTCAGTTCAGTTCCTGCGTGCTCATCGAATGCGGCGATAGCCTCGACTCCATTAACGCCACCTCCAGCGCGATTGTGAAATACGTTTCCCAGCGCGCAGGGATTGGCATTAACGCCGGCCGCATTCGTGCTCTGGGCAGCCCGATCCGCGGCTGCGAGGCTTTCCATACCGGCTGTATTCCGTTTTATAAACATTTCCAGACCGCCGTCAAATCCTGCTCCCAGGGCGGCGTGCGCGGCGGCGCGGCCACCTTGTTCTACCCCATGTGGCATCTGGAAGTGGAAAGCCTGTTGGTGCTGAAAAACAACCGCGGAGTGGAAGCCAACCGGGTGCGCCATATGGATTACGGCGTGCAGCTTAACAAACTGATGTACCAGCGCCTGGTCAAGGGTGAGGACATCACGCTGTTTAGCCCCTCCAACGTACCGGGACTGTATGACGCCTTCTTCGCCGATCAGGATGAATTCGAGCGGCTGTACACTCAGTATGAGCAGGACAGCAGCATCCGCCAGCGCCGTATCAAGGCGGTGGAACTGTTCTCGCTGATGATGCAAGAGCGCGCTTCCACCGGCCGTATCTATGTGCAGAACGTGGATCATTGCAACACCCACAGCCCGTTCGACACCGCGGTGGCGCCGATCCGCCAGTCCAACCTGTGCCTGGAAATCGCCCTGCCCACCAAGCCGCTGGAGGATGTTAACGACGACAGCGGCGAAATCGCCCTGTGTACCCTGTCGGCCTTCAACCTGGGGGCAATCGATAGCCTGGATGATTTGGGCGAGCTGGCGACGCTTGCGGTGCGCGCACTCGATGCGCTGCTCGACTATCAGGACTATCCGATCCCGGCCGCCAAGCGCGGCACCATGGGGCGCCGTACCCTCGGTGTAGGGGTGATTAACTTCGCCTATTATCTCGCCAAGCATGACGTACGCTACTCCGACGGCAGCGCCAACAATCTGACCCACCGTACGTTTGAAGCCATTCAGTACTACCTGTTGAAGGCCTCCAACGATCTGGCCCGTGAGCGCGGCGCCTGCCCGTGGTTTAATGAGACCACCTACGCGCAGGGTATTTTGCCCGTCGACACCTATAAAAAAGATCTCGACAGCATCGTCAGCGAACCGCTGCATTACGACTGGGAAGCGCTGCGCGCGGACATCTTGCAGCACGGCTTGCGCAACTCCACCCTGTCGGCGCAGATGCCATCGGAAACCTCTTCGCAGATTTCCAACGCCACCAACGGTATCGAGCCGCCGCGCGGCCTGGTGAGCATCAAAGCCTCCAAAGACGGTATCCTGCGCCAGGTGGTGCCGGAGTCCATCCGTTTGCAGGAAGCCTATGAGCTGCTGTGGGAGATGCCGAGCAACGACGGTTACCTGCACTTGGTGGGCGTGATGCAGAAATTCGTCGATCAGGCCATCTCCGCCAATACCAATTACGACCCGTCCCGTTTCCCGGCCGGTAAAGTCCCGATGAAGCAGCTATTGAAGGATTTGCTGACCGCGTACAAGTTCGGGGTGAAGACCCTGTATTACCAGAATACCCGCGACGGGGCGGAAGACGCTCAGGAAGACATGCAGTCGACGCAGCAGGACGATTGCGAAAGCGGCGCCTGCAAGATTTGAACATGGACGCGGGCGGTAACGATGCCGCCCGTGTGTAACGGGAGTCCCCATGGCCTATACCACGTTTTCACAAGTTAAAAATAACCAGCTGCTGGAGCCGATGTTTTTCGGTCAGTCGGTTAACGTCGCCCGTTTCGATCAGCAGAAATACGACATTTTTGAGAAGCTGATTGAGAAACAATTGTCGTTCTTCTGGCGTCCGGAAGAGGTGGATGTGTCGCACGATCGCATCGACTATCAAGCGCTGCCGGAGCACGAAAAACATATTTTTATCAGCAACCTCAAGTACCAGACGCTGCTGGATTCCATCCAGGGCCGCAGCCCCAATGTCGCGCTGCTGCCGCTGATTTCGATACCGGAACTGGAAACCTGGGTGGAAACCTGGGCGTTTTCAGAAACTATCCATTCGCGCTCCTATACCCACATCATCCGCAATATCGTCAACGATCCGTCGCTGGTGTTCGACGATATCGTCACCAATGAGGAGATCCTCAAACGCGCCAAGGATATCTCCGGCTATTACGACGGTCTTATCGAACTGACCAGTTATTATCATCTGCTGGGGGAAGGCACGCACCAGGTCAACGGTAAAACGGTGGTGGTGAATCTGCATGAGCTGAAGAAAAAGCTCTATCTTTGCCTGATGAGCGTCAACGCTCTGGAGGCGATCCGTTTCTATGTCAGTTTCGCCTGCTCTTTCGCCTTCGCCGAGCGCGAACTGATGGAGGGCAACGCCAAAATCATTCGCCTCATCGCCCGCGACGAAGCGCTGCACCTGACCGGCACCCAGCATATGCTGAACCTGATGCGCTCCGGCGAGGACGATCCCGAAATTGCCGAGATTGCGCGCGAATGTCAGCAGGAAAGCTACGATCTGTTCTTGCTGGCGGCGCAACAGGAGAAAGACTGGGCGAGCTATCTGTTCCGCGACGGGTCGATGATCGGTTTGAACAAAGATATTCTGTGTCAGTATGTGGAATACATCACCAATATCCGCATGCAGGCGGTCGGTCTGGATCTGCCCTTTACCACCCGCTCCAACCCGATTCCGTGGATCAACTCCTGGCTGGTGTCGGATAACGTCCAGGTGGCGCCGCAGGAGGTGGAGGTAAGCTCCTATCTGGTGGGGCAGATTGATGCCGAAGTTAATAGCGACGACCTCAGCGACTTCCAGCTGTAACATGGCCCAACCTGTTATCCACCTGCGCCAAAACGGCTCAGCCTTTTCCTGCGGCGGGGTGCATCGCTCGCTGCTGGACGCACTGGAGGCGCACCAGGTGCCGGTGGAATTCCAGTGCCGCTCCGGCTACTGCGGCGCCTGTCGCCTGCGCCTGCGGGCGGGGGAAGTGAAATACCACCAGGAGCCGCTGGCGTTTGTCGGCCGCGGGGAAATTCTGCCCTGCTGCTGCCTGCCGGTCGACGATATCGAGCTGGAATTATAGTTCCGGCCGCAAGGCCGGAGGCCATCATTTCCCCCCTCCGGCTTCTCCCTCTTCCCCTCCGCCTTCTCCCTCTTACCCGATGCGCCTGCTGCCATTGCGCGCGATGAATGCGCCATGAAATTGATTTTCCCTCCGCGCGCAGCCCCATGATACGCAAAACACCTTATTAGCGAATGATTAGAAATGAATGAAAATGCCGGCAGTCCTTTAAATACAGCAGATAGACCATTAGGGGTGCGTTATGGCAATCAATATCGGAAATTCTTTTTTCTCTAATACCCTCAGCGCGGCGCGCATTGGGGAAATTATGGAAAATAACAGCGAGTCATTACCGGCGATGACGATCTGGGAAAAGATCAAAGACTTTTTCTTTCATGGCGATACCCAAAAATGTCTCTTCATCTTGAATGAACTCTGTCATCCCCCTGCCGACATCACAAAACGCGATATCAAAATCTATTTTGAACAATTGCGGGGGATGGCAAATTACAGCGACAAGCTTCATTTTACCCAGGTGAATGATTTGATGTTCACCCTCGCCGATAAAGACTTTAAACCGGTGTTGTCGCTGAACTTGCAAAAAGAGTGTTATACCGTACAAGCGGATTACCAGGAGGACGCCGTTTATGCTTATGAAAAGACATTCCCTTTCCATACGCCCCCTCGCCTTACTGAGACCACGCCGCGCGCCGGCGGCAAAGACAAAGCGCATGCCCTGTTTCGACAGCCGGAAGGAGAGAGTTTCAACGCAGCCCAGCCTCACGCGCCCCGCTTACGTTTTACACCCCGGCCCTCGACGTCTCTCACGCCCGAAAAACATCTCGAACCGACGCCGAATCATCTCCTATGCTCGGTCACTTCACGGGATGCGCTTATCACGCTTAACGTACTCGGCTATCCTGACGTGCAGTGTGAGGGAGATATTCCCCAGACCGTCGAAGTCTTTCAAGCAAAGCGCATTCAGCGTCTTCCCGACCATTTTCCAGCCGCATTGGCGACGCTCGGCATCAATGATTCGCCTCAATTAGCGGAAAACGCGCTTGATAATCTGGCGGCGCGGACCCCCCCATTTGGTCGATCTCAACATTAAAGACTGTGACACGCCGCGCTTACCTGAGCATTTACCCAAAACGCTGACGCACGTCAGCCTTTCCCAGCATGCCCCGATGTCGCCTGAAAGTCTGGACAATCGTAAGCGCCCCGTGGAGGACGTCTTGAATTATTGGTGGGTTTGTTGTATGAGACAGTAAACCTACGTTACACGCTTATGCTCATTGCATTTTCACATTGTATTGATTTTAATAACTTTTATTTCCATCCCGGTTTGA
>NZ_JBLKSS010000100.1:0-10666 GCF_047607725.1 Sodalis sp. (in: enterobacteria)
ATCGCCGGATTATCCATGATCTGACAGCCGTCCCTTATAGGATGCGGGTTCACTAGGCATCGTAGTGGAACATATTCTTACCGGGCCATACAACAAACCCACCAATAATTCAAGACGTCCTCCACGGGGCGCTTACGAAGCGACCGTCGTCTATCCGCAGCACGCAGGAATCGTTATTGCCGGCGCTGGCGACCGATGCCGGCGGCCAGAGCACCTCAAAATCTAACCCCCGCCAGCGCTGCCCGCGCAGACATAAGCCGTGGCCGGGCGCACGGAACGAACTGCTGACCGATACCACCCGCCAAACGCGCCGAACGCTGGCCAAACCGCCGATATGATCCTCATGGCTGTTGCTAAGGTAGATATGTTCCGGCGTCAGGCCCCGCCAGGCCAGGTAAGGGAGGATTGCCGCCTTGCCCATATAGCCCTCGCGCCAGCCGGCGCCGGTGTCATACAGCAGCGTCTTGCCGTCGCGCTCAATACTTACCACCAGGCCGGGGCCCACATCCAGCATATCCAGCCGCCAGCGCGGTTCGCCCGTTGCCGGCGGCCTGAGGCTGTTAAGCATCAGCACGGCCATCACCGCCATCGTCAGGGGATAAGCGCGCCACCAGCCGAATCGCCAGATGATGATGCCCCGAGCCAGCTGGCGGCGCTGATTACCAGGCCCTGGCCCGACAACGTTAACCACCCTTGTTCTAGCGGCGCAAGCGGCGCCATCAAGCGACAGATCCGCCCATCGCCAGAGCTGAGCGCTCACCCCCCTTAGATCACCGGTGACGATAGCCGCCAGAATGAGCTGCGTGCTAATAAACGACACCAGCGGCACCGCCCATAAATTGGCCACCAGCACCAGCGGATTGCCGCCGTGGAACAGCAAACACTGCATCGGCAGCAACAGCAGGGTCATGCCCCCTGCAGATGCAGCCAGCGAATTCCGCACCACCGCCAACCCCGCCGGCAGCGGCGCCCACTGAAAGAAGAAAATCAGCGCCGCCACCGCGGTACAGGAAAGCCACAGGCTATTGGAGAGCACTGCCAGCGGATCGGTGATGAGGATAAGCGATACGCACCACAGTAAAATTTGCCACGGACTCAGCGTGACGCCCCGCAGGCGAACGACGGTCCAAAGCGTCAGCGTCAGCAAGCCGCGCTGGGTGGGGAAATTCGCCCCGGATAGCGCCACATAGCCCGTGGCGCATAACCAGCAGAACAGCAGCGGGCGCTCCCACGCCGATGGCGCGGGCCGGCCAAAAAAATTGCGCTCCCCGCGCCACCAGCCAGCCGAACAGCACCGCCAGGCCGATATGCAGCCCTGAAATCGCCATGAGATGAGCGATCCCGGTACGTGATAGCAACTGCCATTCACCGTCGCTTATTTCTTGGGTCGTGCCGAAGCCCAGTGCCAGCATCAGCGCCCACCAGCGCGGCTGATGCATGCTTTTGACGGCGCGATCGACCCACCGCTGGCGCAGGCCGCACCTGTCACTCAGCCGCCGTGCCCGCAGCACCCTCCCCTGCAACGGCTGGTGATTTGCCATGGCCCAATGCTGGCTATCGAATCCCCCTTGATTCATGCGCCCATGCACCGGCTGTAACGCCACCCGCAGCCGCCATTGCTGCCCGGCACACCACTACCACCGGCGGAAACACCCGCTGGCCGTTGATGTGGCTGACGCGGACGACAATGCGGGCGGGGGCATTCTCGGCCGAGAGATTAAGAGTGACCACGCGGCCTATTAAGGTCTGATTACCCTGGCTCCATGTCGTGGTTTGCACCAGCAATAGCCGAGCGTGATAGCCGCTCCAGGCCAGCATTAGCACCCCCACCGCCAGGTACTGCGCCGTGCGGCGGCCGGTCAAAAGCAGCAGCCAGCCGGCAGCCAGCACAGCGCGCCCGCCGTCGTTAGTTGCGGCAAAAACAACAGCGGCAAATTCCCCGCGATAACGGCCAGCGCCAGCGCGGTCATTGACAATGGCATCGACGGACCTGCCTGTTATAGGACGCGGTAAAGAAGACAGGCAGTATCAGACGTCAGATGCGGCGAGGTCTCGCTGCAGGGGCAGGACGGGAAGCCGCGCCGCAGAAAAGTTAACGGTTTTACAGCCGGCTGGGGCAAATTGCAGTGGCGTTCCCGTCAGGTATCCGACCTTATGCGTCTTCTCTCGGCGGCAGCGAGGCAATGGCCGAGAGCGGCGATGTAAGCGGTAACGACGGCGAAAGCGGCGCTAATGGCGGCCGCGGCGGCATTGCCGCAAGCAAACTTTCCACCGACTCGCTTGCCCCAATGCTATCGCTGAGCCAGCCGCTATCACCAGGCCATAACAGGCTGTCGGCGTCATCCTCTCGCACAGCGCCATCATTGCACTACAAATTGAGCAGGTGGTCACCGATGCCGCTGCTTAACACATCATCCTCATAACCGCCTACCTCGTTCGCCAGGTCCCAAAGATCAAAAAGGTCGGTATCGGCGATAGCGATCTCCCGTAACGCGTTATGGAAATCGCTTAGGCCCGGTGCCGTCAGCACCTCTTCGTGATTTATTACGTCGCAGTAGTCTCACTTGAGGGGGGGCGTTAGCGCTCTGAGCACCCTATCGTCTTTGCTCCGGTATCCCTCCTCCAGCAAGGCATCCCAATCCGTATACCGTCTACTTGCCAATTTCTCGCGCAATGTCTCGTCGCCATCTCGCCTCGCCGCGGCGTTTGCGTCGGAAATAGAGATTCGGTTACCGTCTTTGAATACCACGTCGAAGGAAATTCCGTACTTATAATTGTTAATTTTTTCCAGATTTTCCAGACGGTATTCGCGCGTCTGGAGTTTATCCATTAATAGGTCCAAATCCTTGTGTTTAACGCCAAACAGGCGGGATAGCGACGCTTTTTTATAAAGGGGTAAATAGTGCATGTCGCCATCGGCCTGAAGATTCAACTGTTGGTAAACCGCATCCTCCATTTTCATGCGAAGGTTTGCCGCATGAAATAAAGGCAGTGGGTCCGCGTCCCCGTTTCTGCTCTTTGCAAATACATTGTCGCACTGGAATAAGGTCTGGCCATTGACCTTCAGCCTGTAGCCCCAGTCATACTGTGCGGTTGGGGCTAGGATCTGAAGCTGGAATTGACTTTGGTATTCCGGTAACGCCAGCCGCCTTAGCTGGATGAATTTCTCCAGACGGCGGTATTCTGGCATCTCCGTTGCGCCATGTTGGCTTTCCTGTAGGCTATGAAATAGCGCAATGATCTCTTTTTTTTTTTGCGTTCCCCCTCTGAACCAATCAATAATGCCACTGACAAATTCAGCAATATTATTGATCCGCGTTGCCTCCTGTACGTTATTGGCATTTAGCACTTGCGCTACTTTCTGGTCGCTGAGCAAGATATGTCGATTAGACATTGAAAAAACGATGAGCATCTTCACCTCGTAAGACGGTTAATCATGAACGTCGCCCGGTATGCCCCACCCAATAATCTTGTAGGTAACCGTTAACAGGCCGCAGCGGGACGATGTCCGGCATCAACCGCGGCATGTGTCTAGCCCTTAGGTGTTAGACATCGGCTGAATCAATACCGGCTTTAACTACCCCTACAGCATATCGGTACCGCTCGCTGTTTTCCTATCGGCCGTTGACCCGATCTCCGGCGGCCTGGAGGCAAAAAAAAACCCCATAAAGGGGCTTTTCAGGTTTGCAATAACATTGGCCGCCGGGCCGCGGCAGTTAGCCGTAGATGTTGGCGCGATCGCGCAACTCTTTGCCCGGTTTAAAATGCGGAACATATTTGCCTTCCAGCTCCACCTTATCACCGGTTTTCGGGTTGCGGCCGACGCGCGGGGCACGGTAGTGAAGAGAAAAACTGCCGAAACCGCGGATTTCGATGCGCTCGCCGCTGGCGAGCGTCGTCGCCATATGCTCAAGAATCTCTTTCACTGCATCCTCAACCACTTTTGCCTGGATATGAGCGTGCTGGCCGGCTAGTCTTTCGATAAGCTCGGACTTGGTCATAATTCCTCCAAGTTTACGCGGCTCTCTTCAAGAGCAGCATAACAACTTAACTACCGTCCAGGAGCAGAGTCGCCTCCGCTCCCCCGTTATTATTACTCGCCTTTGGTCGCCGCTTTAAAGGCTTCAGCCATTGCATTGGAGAAGTTGCCTTCTTCCTGCTTGTTGTTCACGGTGCTGATGGCTTCTTTCTCGTCCGCCTCGTCCTTGGCACGAACGGACAGGCTGACAACGCGGTTTTTGCGATCGACGCCGGTGAATTTAGCTTCCACATCGTCGCCGACGTTCAGGACCAGCGTAGCGTCTTCCACGCGGTCGCGCGAAGCTTCAGAGGCGCGCAGATAACCTTCCACGCCACCCGCTAATTCAACTGTAGCACCTTTTGCGTCAACTGCTGTGACTTTACCGGTAACAATAGCTCCTTTCTTGTTCAAAGACAGGTAGTTATTGAACTGATCTTCAGCCAGCTGCTTCACGCCCAGGGAGATACGCTCGCGCTCTGCGTCAACCTGCAGAACCACGGCTGCGATTTCGTCACCCTTCTTGTATTCGCGCACGGCTTCTTCGCCGGCCACGTTCCAAGAGATGTCGGACAGATGAACCAGACCGTCGATGCCGCCGTCCAGGCCGATGAAGATACCGAAGTCGGTGATCGACTTGATTTTGCCTTCAACGCGATCGCCCTTGTTATGGGTTTCAGCGAACTGCTGCCACGGATTGGCTTTGCACTGCTTCAGGCCCAGGGAGATACGACGACGCTCTTCGTCGATGTCCAGCACCATGACTTCCACCACGTCGCCCACGTTAACCACTTTGGACGGATGAATGTTCTTGTTGGTCCAGTCCATTTCGGAAACGTGCACCAAGCCTTCAACGCCTTCTTCGATTTCAACGAAGCAGCCGTAGTCGGTCAGGTTGGTCACGCGGCCGGTCAGGCGGGTGCCTTCCGGGTAACGTTTCGCGATAGCGACCCACGGATCTTCGCCCAGCTGTTTCAGGCCCAGGGAGACACGGGTACGCTCACGATCGAATTTCAGTACTTTAACGGTGATTTCGTCGCCAACATTCACGATTTCGCTCGGATGCTTCACGCGCTTCCAGGCCATATCGGTAATGTGCAGCAGGCCGTCAACGCCGCCCAGATCAACGAAGGCTCCGTAGTCGGTCAGGTTCTTTACGATACCCTTGACTTCCATGCCTTCCTGCAGGTTTTCCAGCAGTTGATCGCGCTCGGCGCTGTTTTCGGATTCGATAACGGCACGACGGGAAACCACAACGTTGTTGCGTTTCTGATCCAGCTTGATCACTTTAAACTCAAGCTCTTTGCCTTCCAGATGCAGGGTGTCGCGAACCGGACGCACGTCGACCAGAGAACCCGGCAGGAACGCACGGATACCGTTCAGTTCTACGGTGAAACCGCCTTTGACTTTCCCGTTGATAACGCCGATCACGGTGGCCGCTTCTTCGTACGCTTTTTCCAGCATCAGCCAGGCTTCGTGGCGCTTGGCTTTTTCACGGGACAGCAGCGTTTCGCCGAAACCGTCTTCGACTGCATCCAGAGCGACGTCAACCTGATCGCCCACTTCGATTTCCAGCTCGCCCTGGGCGTTGCGGAACTGCTCGAGAGGAATGGCGGATTCGGATTTCAGGCCGGCGTCAACCAGAACCACGTCTTTCGCGATGGACACAACGGTACCGCGAACGATGGAACCCGGACGGGTTTCGATTTCTTTCAGGGATTCTTCAAAGAGTTGAGCAAAAGATTCTGTCATATTTGATAATCTTCAGATTTTTTGATTAACGTCCATCCGGCATCCTGCTTGATGGGGTTGTTATACACGCCTCGCTGCCTTTCCTCGCTGCGGGGTAATTTAATGACGATATCGTTACGATAGCGCCAGAATCTGCCTGGCGCGCGCCAGCGCTTTGGCTATCACTTCATCGATAGTCAGGCGGGTAGAGTCAAGCACCAGCGCGTCAGCCGCCGGCACCAATGGAGCTACCGCGCGATTGCGATCGCGATCGTCACGTTCTTTTATCTCGGATAAAAGGCGTTCAAAGTTAACACTAAAGCCCTTTTCCTGCAACTGCCGCATGCGGCGGTGCGCCCTTTCTTCCGACGACGCGTCCAGAAAGATTTTCACCGGCGCATCGGGAAACACCACGGTTCCCATGTCGCGGCCATCGGCGATGAGGCCCGGCGCGGCGCGAAACGCGCGCTGACGCCGCAGCAGCGCTTCACGCACACGCGGAAACGCTGCGATTTGCGATGCGGTGTTGCCAACGCTCTCGTTGCGAATGGCCTGGCTGACGTCTTCCCCCTCTAGCACCACTTTCAACTGACCCTGTTCGACCTCGAAGCGGACATCGAGATGAGCGGCGAGCGGCACCAACGCCTCCTCGCTATCGATAACCACCTGGTGATGCAGGGCCGCCAGCGCCAACACCCGGTAGATCGCGCCGGAATCCAGTAAATGCCATTGTAACGCTTCCGCCAACGCTTTGCAGAGCGTCCCCTTCCCTGCACCGCTCGGTCCATCGATGGTGATTACCGGAGCTATAACCGTCATTGTCTTCTCCTTTAAGCGCAACGGGTGTGAAAGCATAAGGGATCCCTGAGGCTTCATTACGCGTCATTATACCCTTCATTAAGCGTAAACGTTACTCTTGCCCGTTATCATAGCGCCGAATGCGACGTGGCCGGCGTGTTTAGCGCCGCCAGCCGGGCAAAAAAGTCCGGGAAGGTTTTGTGGGTACATTGCGGATCGAGAATAGTCACCGGCGTATCGGACAGCGCCACCAGCGCAAAACACATCGCCATGCGGTGGTCGTTATAGGTACCGATGCGGGCGGCGGTCAGTCTGGCGGGCGGCGTGACGGACAGATAATCCTCCCCCTCGGTGACGGTGGCGCCCACTTTGCGCAGCTCGGTGGCCATCGCCGTCAACCGGTCGGTCTCTTTGACCCGCCAGTTGGCAATGTTGCGCAACGTGGTGGTGCCGCCGCTGGCGAACAGCGCGGTGGTGGCGATGGTCATCGCCGCGTCGGGGATATGATTCATATCCATATCGATAGCGTGCAGCGTAGCGCGGCTGCATTCAATGTAATCGTCGCCCCAGCGAATGGTGGCGCCCATGCTCTCCAGCACATCGGCGAAGCGGATATCCCCCTGCACGCTGTGGCGGCCGATGCCGGTTACCCGCACGGTGCCGCCGCGGATCGCCGCCGCCGCCAGAAAATACGACGCGCTGGAGGCATCCCCTTCCACCAGATAATTGCCCGGCGAACGGTATACGCCGTTGCCGGTGAGGTAAAACACCTGATAATTATCGTGCCGCACCGCAATACCGAAGCTTTTCATTAACGCCAGGGTGATATCGATATAGGGTCGGGACACCAGTTCACCCTTGATGCGGATGTGGCTGTCCTGCGGCGCCATCATCAACAGCGCGGTGAGAAACTGGCTGGAGACGCTGCCGTCGACGGTGATATCGCCGCCTTGATAGCCGCCGCGCAAACGCAGCGGCGGATAGTGCTCTTGTTCGAGGTAATCAATTTGCGCCCCGCCCTGGCGTAGCGCGTCCACTAAATGGCCGATGGGCCGCTCTTTCATGCGCGGCTCGCCGGTCAGCGTCACGTCCTGCGCCTGTAGGCACAGTGCGGCGGCCAGCGGGCGCATGGCGGTGCCGGCATTGCCGAGAAACAGCGTCAGCGCGTCATCCGCGCGCAGCGGGCCGCCGAGGCCGTCGATTTCACAGCTGCGGCGGTCCGCCGACAGGCGGTAATTGACGCCGAGCTGGCCCAAGGCTGTCAGCATATGGCGGACATCGTCGCTGTCGAGCAGGTTGGTCAGGCGCGTGGTGCCGATGGCCTGTGCCGCCAGTAACAGGGCACGATTGGAAACGCTTTTGGAACCCGGCAGATTGAGGGTGCCATCGACGCGCGCGATGGGATTTAAGGTCAGGGAATCCTGCATGTGTAACACGTTCTCCAGCAAACAATAACGCCTGGCGCCGGCAGCCTCGTCGCGAGGATGATTCGGTAGCGGCCGACCCCGAGGCCGGCTTCGCCATTATAAGGAAAATACCTTGCACCAACGCCGCACCGATGGCGGCAACGGCCATCACCGTCCGGCGGTAAACCAGGACGCCGCGCAACGGCGCGGGTAACGGTCAACCCCGCTCGGCGGCGAACCGGAGCCCCACGCAACGGCAACGGGCAAGCGGAATACAACTCACCGACAACAGCCAGCGCCGCTCGGCTGGTATACCGACACACCGCGCAACGGCACGGGCAACGGGCAACCCGGCCACGCCGCGGCGGCGAACGTTACCCGTGGCGGTGAGCAAACCCCAGCATAAAGTTCACCAGCGCCTGCACGCCTTCCAGCGGCATGGCATTGTACAGCGATGCGCGCATGCCGCCCACCACCCGGTGTCCCTTCAGGGCATACAGGCCGGCGGCCTGGGACTCCTGCAAGAACAGCGCGTCAAGTTTACTGTCCGCCAATTGGAACGGCACATTCATGCGCGAACGGTTGGCCGGCGCGACGGTATTGCGATAAAAATCGCTCTCGTCGATGGTGCGGTACAGCAAGGACGCCTTGGCCTGATTGCGTTTATCCATTTCCGCAAGCCCGCCCTGCGCTTTTAGCCATTTGAACACCAGCCCCGAGAGATACCAGGCGAAGGTCGGCGGCGTATTAAACATCGAATCGTTTTCGGCCAGCACGCTGTAATCGAGAATGGACGGCAGCACTTTGCTCGCGCGGCCCAGCAGATCCTCGCGCACGATGACCAGCGTCAGCCCGGCCGGCCCGATGTTTTTCTGCGCGCCGGCGTAGATAACCCCAAAGCGGCTCACGTCCAGCGGGTGCGACAAGATCGTGGAGGAGAAGTCCGCCACCACCACCACCCGATTGCCGAAATCAGGCAGTTCATCAATGGCCAGGCCATCAATGGTTTCATTCGGGCAATAGTGGACATAGGCGCCGTCAGCGGATAAGGCCCAGTCGTGCATCGGTTTAATCGCGCGCAGGCCGTCTATTTCGGTGGTGACATCGATAACCCGCGGGTCGCAATATTTTTGCGCTTCTTTTATCGCGCTGTGCGCCCAATAGCCGCCATCGATATAATCGGCGCTGTCGGCATCCCCCAGCAGATTCATCGGCACCGCGGCGAATTGCGCGCGCGCGCCGCCGTGGCAAAACAGAACTTTATAATTGTCGGGGATCGCCAGCAGTTCGCGCAGGTCTTGTTCAGAGGATTGCGCCACTTCGAGAAATTCTTTACTGCGATGGCTGATTTCCATGACCGATGTGTCCAGGCCATGCCAATTACACAATTCCTGCTCCGCCTTGCGCAACACTTCCGCCGGCAGCATTGCCGGGCCGGAGCTAAAATTAAACACCTGATTCATTTTCCCTCACCACGATTTGCCAGTAATACCGCTAGATAACCTACCATGGTTTTAACACCGCCCACGGCCGGCCGCAACGCCTGATGCTTAAGAGAATACATGGAGCCTGGCGAGAAAACACCGTATTATGGCGGTTTACCGTTGATAATAAGTGACCCTGAGTGACCCTGAGTGACCCTGATGACACAGACCTTTATTCCAGGCAAAGATGCGGCGCTGGAAGACTCCATTGCCCGCTTTCAGGCACAGCTCGGCGCGCTTGGCTTCACTATCGAAGAAGCGTCCTGGCTTAATCCCGTGCTCCATGTCTGGTCGGTGCATATTCGCGATCGCGACTGCCCGCTATGCTTTACCAACGGCAAGGGCGCGACCTGAAAAGCGGCGCTGGGCGAGTATTTTGAACGCCTCTCCACCAACTATTTTTTCGCCGACTTTTATCTCGGCGCCACGGTCGCCGGCGGCGAATTTGTGCATTATCCCAACGAGCGCTGGTTCGCGCTTCCGGGCGACGGTGCGCTACCGGCCGGTATCCTCGATGATCATCTGTGCGCCTTTTATGATCCGGACCAGGAATTGACCGGGCGCGATCTGGTGGATTTGCAGTCCAGCAATACCGAACGCGGGATTTGCGCCCTGCCTTTCAGCCGAGTCCGACGGCGCCACGGTCTACATTCCGATGAACATTGTCGGTAACCTGTATGTTTCCAACGGCATGTCGGCGGGCAATACCGCCAGCGAAGCCCGGGTGCAGGCGCTGTCTGAGGTGTTTGAACGCTACGTCAAAAACCGCATCATTGCGGAGGCCATCAGTTTACCGGCCATTCCGCAGCCGGTCCTGGCGCGCTATCCCGGCGTGGTGGAAGCCATCGCGACGCTTGAGAGTGCTGGTTCCGGTCACGTCCGATCACTGATTCCGATTTCACCTGATCACTGATTCCGGTCGCCCGATCAGCGATTCCGATTCTGTCCGATCGCTCATCTTCTGTTCCNCNNTNCTNNGGAGACTTTTAGCTTCCGGGGGTATGGCATGGCACGTAAAAAGAAGAACGAGAGAACATAAATATTCATCTATATTAATGTATTACGCATGAAATTTGAGCAGTGTCGCTCGAATCACACCATCGCAGCAGCGCTCGGCATCGGCTGTACCACAGTGCACGATATCCTCGGCCGATTCACGGTAGCTAACCTGGTCTGGCCATTGCCGGCGGAACTGTCCCCCGTCGACCTCGACCGCCTGCTCTATCCCG
>NZ_JBLKSS010000101.1:0-9354 GCF_047607725.1 Sodalis sp. (in: enterobacteria)
TCAAACCGGGATGGAAATAAAAGTTATTAAAATCAATACAATGTGAAAATGCAATGAGCATAAGCGTGTAACGTAGGTTTACTGTCTCATACAACAAACCCACCAATAATTCAAGACGTCCTCCACGGGGCGCTTACGAATAAAGCGGCTTGCCGCCCAGGAACTGCGCCACCAGCGTTGCGCCCAGACAGGTAATAATCATCGGTAAAATCAGTTGATAATTATCCGTCATCTCCAGCACCAGCACGATCCCGGTCAAGAGCGCCCGCACCGAGGCGGCGAACAGCGCGCCCATGCCGGCGATGGCAAAGGTACCGGCCTGTAGACCGTCTTCTGGCAATAACGTCATGGCGCCGACGCCGAAAGCCGTGCCGAGCAAGGTACCTAACGCCAGCATAGGCGCGAAAATGCCCCCTGGCGCGCCCGAACAAAAGCACAGCAGCGTGGTAAGCATGCGCGCCAGAAAGATGAAGAGCAGCAGGCTGAACGTGTAATGCCCGGCGGCGGCCAGCGGGATCAGGTTAAAGCCGCCGCCGGCAGCAAACGGACCCCAGCGTCAGGATGCCGCAACCGCCCCCCAGCAGACCGCCTATGGCGATGATTTTGCGCCAGGCGTCGCCGTGCAGGCGTAAGAAAACGGCCTGTACGCGCAGGATAAGCGCATTGAACAGGACGCCCACCGCGCCGAAAATAGCGCCCAGTAGCAGATAGAGCTACAAGGTATTGACCGGGGCGAAGGCTAATTTGCCCACCGCGATAACGGTCCGTTCGCCGTTGAACAGCCGAAAAACAATGCTGGCCATAATGACGCCGATAAAGACCGCTTTAATCGAGATTAAATTGTAACGGAACTGTGGCCGCATCTCTTCAATGATAAACAAAATTCCCGCCAACGGCGCATTAAATGCCGTGGTCAATCCAGCCGCCGCCCCGGTCGCCAGGAGCGTGTGGCGCGCTTCCGCGCCGCGACGCCTGCAAACATCCACCACCATTCGGCCAAGATTGCCCCCTAACTGCACCGTAGGACCTTCCCGCCCCAGCACCATGCCGGCGCCAAGCGTCCCCATGCCGCCGATAAACTTCACCGGAATAACACGCCACCAGCGCCCCGGCCGCAGGTCCTCCAACGCGCCTTCGATCTCAGGAATGCCGGAGCCGCCGGCCTCAGAGGCGTAACGGCATACCAAAAAATTTCCCATCATCGCCAGCAACGCCGAGAAAACAAACGCCGCCGGCGCTGCAATATGTAATACCTGAACACCATTGACCGCTTTCTCGAACAGCACGCCCACGAGCCCGGCAAGCGTGCCCACTAACGCTGCAATGAAGAGGATCAGCACCGGCGTCTTATCGCGGTAGAGAAGTTTGCGAAACATATGCCGGCGCGCCTGCTGCTCCCGCGGTACCGAGGTGTAGGAAAGATTTGTTTTTGCCATAAGAATATAGTGCCTGTAAGTCCACCACGTCAGTTTGCGCGCCCCGCAGGGCGCTGTCGCCGTTGTCGCTTAAATGCCCCCGTTGCGCGGGCACGCGTCGACACGGTGATTTCACAATGCACGCCAGTTGATTACACTACAGGGGTTAGGTCTATTTTGCCATTCAGGAGCCGATTGATGAGTCATTCCGCAAGTTTGTACGCCGAGGCGCAGCAGCTGATCCCCGGCGGGGTCAATTCACCGGTGCGTGCATTCAATGGCGTTGGTGGTACGCCGCTGTTTATCGCCAGCGCCGACGGCGCCCGCATAACCGACGCCGACGGCAACAGCTATATCGACTATGTCGGCTCTTGGGGCCCCATGGTGCTGGGCCATAACCATCCGGCGGTCCGCCAGGCGGTGCTGGACGCCGTACAGCGCGGCCTTAGCTTCGGCGCGCCCACTGAAATCGAAGTGAAAATGGCGCGGCTGGTGACCGAGCTGGTGCCGTCTATCGAGAGCGTGCGCATGGTCAACTCCGGCACCGAAGCCACCATGAGCGCCATCCGGCTGGCGCGCGGCTATACCGGCCGCGATAGAGTGATTAAATTTGAGGGTTGCTATCACGGCCACGCGGACGGGCTGCTGGTCAAGGCCGGATCCGGCGCGCTCACCCTGGGGCAGCCCAGCTCTCCCGGCGTACCGGCCGATTACGCCAAATATACCCTCACCTGCAGCTATAACGATTTGCAGTCGGTGCGCGAGGCGTTCACGCTTTATCCCCGCGATATCGCCTGCATCATCGTCGAACCGGTGGCGGGGAATATGAACTGCGTTCCGCCGCTGCCCGGATTTTTGTCCGGTCTGCGCGTGCTGTGCGACGAGTTTGGCGCGCTGTTGATTATCGATGAGGTCATGACCGGTTTTCGCGTGGCGCAGGGCGGCGCGCAGGCCTATTACGATGTGAAACCGGATTTGACCTGCATGGGCAAAATCATCGGCGGCGGCATGCCGGTCGGCGCCTTTGGCGGCCGCCGGGAGGTGATGGCGGCGCTGGCGCCGACGGGACCGGTCTATCAGGCTGGCACCCTGTCGGGCAATCCGGTCGCCATGGCGGCGGGCTACGCCTGCCTGCGCGAGGTCGCCCGGCCAGGCGTACATCAACAGTTAATGCAGCAGACAGAACGTCTGGCGCAGGGGCTGCTGTCGGCGGCGGAATCGGCGGGCGTGCCGCTGGTGGTCAACCACGTCGGCAGCATGTTCGGTCTGTTTTTCACCGATTCGCCGAGCGTTACCTGCTTCCAGGACGTACAGACGTGCGACGTGGAACGTTTCAAGCGGTTCTTTCATGCCATGCTGGCGGCGGGGATTTATCTAGCGCCGTCGGCGTATGAAGCCGGCTTTATGTCCCTGGCGCACGGCGACGCCGAGATTCGCTTCACGCTGGAGGCCGCCGCACAGAGTTTCGCCCAACTGTGACCGGTTGGCCGCGCGGGCCAGGTTTACGCGGTTTTTCCGCCGCTCACCCCTGCGGCCGCGGCCGGATGCCACACCGCCCCGGACGCGGGGCGCCTCTTCCCCGGCGCGGCTATCAATGCCGACGCCGCGCTAGCGTTATCGTCTCAACGCGGCGGACATCGTAACCGCCGCGCTACCGCCCCGCCCGTTACCGCCCCTGGCGGCGCAGCAGCCAGATGAAATACGGCGCGCCGATAAAGGTCGCCAGTAATCCGGCGGGGATTTGATTGGGGAACATCACCATGTGCCCGCACCAGTCGGCGAACATCATCAGGAGGCCGCCGATCGCCGACGCCATCAGCCCCTGCGCCACCGGTTTATGGAAGCCCAGCATGCGCGCCATATGCGGAGCCATCAGCCCGACAAAGCTCAGTGGCCCGACGGTCAGCGTGGCGTTGGCGGTCATGACGGCCGCCAACAGCAAAATAGACAGCCGCGCCCGCACCCGCGGTACTCCTAGCGACAGCGCACTGGCGTTGCCCAGCGGCGGCACAGTAGCATCAGCAACAGCAGACAAAACGCGGTCACCGCGCTGAAGATGGCCTGCCGGGGAGTCACGCCGTAGGTTGAGCAGGAAATCCACGACAGCAGGCCGCCCAGGCGCGGATCGCCGCTTATCAACAATAGCGTAATGAGCGTGGTGAACGCGGTGCCGATAGCGATGCCCGCCAGCAGCATACGCTGCGGCGAAAAATGGCGGCGGCCGGACACCAGTATTATCGCACCCAGCGTCAGCGCGGCGCCGAGGCTACCCGCCGGCAGTTGCCAGGCAAACACATCGCCGGGGATAAGCAACATAAGCAAAATCACTGCACCGGAAGCGCCGGCGCTGATGCCCAACACTTCGGGGCTGCCCATGGGATTCGCGATCAGCGCCAGGGCAGTAGATGCAGCATTTCTTCGCCGTGAGCCCAATGCCAGCCTTCGGCGTTGCGCCCAAACGTCAGCGACAGCCAGACCCCTGCCAGCACCAGCAGCGCCCCCGCCACCAGCCACAACGGGGAGTAGCGGCCCGTCGTTTACCGCTGCAGCGTCTGACCATCGGTGGCCGGTTGCGCGGTATGGCGCAGCCGCGGCAGCAGCCACAGCAGCAGCGGCGCGCCTATCAACGCGGTGGCCGCGCCGGGGGGGACCTCGTGCCAGACGCGGGCCAGCCACACCACCGATTGGTCGGTCAGCCACAGTAACAATGCGTCGATAAGCGGCGCCAGGAAAAGGCGATGCAGCAGCCGACGGGCGCCTAAAAGCCGCGACAACAGCGGTGCGAACAGTCCGACAAAGCCCACGATACCCACCGCGTTGACCAGCACCGCGCTTAACACGATAGCCAATACCAATAATAGCGCCGCCAGTCGCGCCAGCGACAGACCGAGGCCAAGATTGCGCGCCACGCCGTCGTCCACCCCCAGCAGGGTCATCGGTCTTAACAATAACAGCACCAGAAACCAGGCCAGGATCACCCGTGGCAGTAACCCGGCGGCGACCTGCCAGTCCTGCTGATTCAGGGATCCGCTGCTCCACAAAAACAGGTTTTGCAGATACTCATAATGGAACAGCGCCAGCAAACCGTTGGCGGCGCTGCTATAAAGACTGATCACCAGGCCGGCCATTATCCAGGGTCACCGGCGACATACGCTTGCCCCAGGCAACGCCGAACACCAGCCCCCCACCAGCAGCGCACCCAATAGCGCCGCCAAGGTGGCGCCGTAATACCAAATCGCCGGCGCCGGCTGCCAGCTCTACTGCCGCACAAAGGGGATCGCCTGCCATAGCGGCGTTTTGCTTATGCGCTGGCACAGGGCGCCGTCGTCCTGCTCGAGTAAAATGGCGCGGCCCGGCGGCAACGCGATCAATTTTTCGATACCCAGTTGATCCAGCACCTGCTGGAACAGGTGATTACGCCCTACCACCAGCGCGTGGCGCTCATCCATCACCGTGAAGACCAATAGCGGCTGCCGCCGATAAGATGCGAGCGTCGGCGCCGSNCTGCGCCAGTTGCCGGGCGAACCAGGCTAAATGCGCCCTGCCGACGGCCTCGCGATCAAGCCTTTGCGCCAGCGCCATAAGGGAGACGCGCGCCATATCCAGCGGTTTTCCCGCGCCATCGGTGTAGGCGAATCCCATCGCGGGCGCGACGGCCTTCAGTTGCGCCGCGCGCGGGCCGTAGCCGGCGGAATAGAGGATCATGTCCGGCTGCAATGCCGCCATCAATTCCAGATTGGGCGTCACGCGCTCCCCGACATCAATCACCTCCGGCGGCAGCACCGGCTGTTGCACCCACTGGCGATAGGAGACGATATCCGCCACCGCAATAGGGGTAATGTCCAGGGCGAATAACAGTTCGGCCGGCAGCCATTCGACCGCCACGATGCGTGGCGCGGCCGGCAACGGCGCGGCCAGGGCTTGTCACGCCAGCAGCATCGCGCTCAATAACCGCCGGCGTGGGAGACAGGCGGTGGATAAAAGGTGCGCCATCAGTAGACGAAGCTCACCGGCGCACCGCCGCCGGGTGGTCGCAGTAGCGCTATCGTGCAGGACGGCAATCACGGTGAGGCCACGCTGGCGACTCAGCCGCTGCACCAGCGCCAACACGTCAACCTGGTGCGCGATATCCAGCGCCGAGGTCGGCTCGTCCAGCAGCAGGCAGCGGCTGTCCTGTGCCATCGTCATCGCCAGCCAGGCGTGCTGCCGCTCGCCGCCGGACAAACTGTCCACCAACCGATCGGCGAAAGCGTCCAGCCCCACCAGTTCGATAGCCTCCTGCACATGCTCGCGATCGGCGATGCTAAAACGGCCAAGGGCGCCATGCCACGGGTAACGCCCCAGTGCCACCAACTCCCGTACCGTCATGTCTTCCGCGGCGGGCAACTGCTGCGGCAAATAGGCCACCTGTCGGGCGAATGCTTTACTGTCCCATTCCGCCAACGGCCGGTCATTGAGCCGCGCTTCGCCGCCGCTGGCCGATTGATGGCGGCCGAGGATCTTCAAAAGCGTTGATTTGCCGGAGCCGTTATGGCCAATCAGACCGCAGACTTGGCCTGGCGGAAAGGAAAAATCCAGCGGATGCAGCAGCGTACGGCCGGGCACGGCAAAGCTAAGCCCGCGCAGGCTGAAATGAGCGTGTGATGGTGGGTTTGCGTTAGGCATAGGCTCTATCTGATTCGCGGGCGTAGCGTGCGCGTCCTGACAAAATGTGTGTGATATCTCATGACGATGGCGGTAATCCGGCGCTCGCCGTCACGGCGGCGGGCGGCGCCTGTCGGCTCACCCATGACAGACCGTCGCGCCCGGCGACATAACGCTTGGGCATAAAGGTAAATGACAATTATTCAATTAGAGATAATGATATTCATAATATGAATCATTTTGCAAGCACTATTCATGGCGTCGGCCTAGGCGATGCCTAGCGCCCAACGGCGCGATTCATGAGCTCGACCGGGACGATTCATGGCGTCGACGGGCAGCCCTACTTTTTAATGCCGACTGCGACAGCGGGCGCCGCTCCCCTTCGTGTCATGGGCCGCCGATAGCTTAGGGGTAGGCCCCCTCTCCGGGCTATTGGCTTTTGCGCCTGGCGGGCTGCGCTACAGCGGGGGCGGGATGAGCATGCCGTGACGCCTCCTGGGAGGGGTGAGCACGGGCCAAGCCGCTTGCACCAATCGCCTGTGTCAGGGTTTAAGAAGACGTAAAATGGTGTCGACGTTAAAGGCAAATCGCGTGTCGAGGGCGTCGTCTGAAACGAAATTTTGACCATAGATAACTTCGAGAGTATAGCGATTGTTCAAATAATAATACCCTACCGACGCCATCGTAATATAAAGCTGCCCCGGGTCCACGCCCGCCCGAAAGACGCCGGCCGCCACGCCGCGATCCAGGATGCGTTTGATCCTGCCGACAAAATCCACGTGCAGCAGGGCAAAACGTGAAGATCGTTTGACATGAATGGCTTTATGAAGGTTTTCGCTATTCACCAGCGACATAAATTCCGGGCGCTTTAGGTAATAGTTCCAGGTAAACCGCATTAGCGCGCAAATGGCGTCAACCGGCTTTAAATCGTCCAGCCCCAGCGCCTCCTCGGCGGTGCGCACATCGGTATAAATGTCCTCCAGTACGGCCTGAAAAAGATCGTCCTTACTGTTGAAATATTCATAGATCAGGCGCTTATTCACGCCTGCCTTGGCTGCTATACCGTCGATGCGCCCCCCCCCCAGCCCAAGGCCGGCGAATTCATCCATCGCCGCCGCAAGGATCAGCGCTTTCGTCTGCACCGGATCGCGCGGACGCTTTTTAACGACGCTTTTTTGTGGCGGATTCTGTTGCATAGGCTCAGCTTAGTTATTCAATTTTAATGAAAACTATACGCTAAATTACGGTTGTTTTGCACCGTTTGGACAAGAATATCCCCGCCTGCGCCTCGCCCGTCGCAGGGTGTTAATGCGGGAAAATTATCCCTAGACCCCTGGTGTTATTTCCGTTAGCAAGCCGTGATCGAACAGCTCACGTGCTTTCAAAATTTGATCGCTATCCCACATTGAAACTTTTTTCCGGTACCGGCGATATTGAAAAGCGTCGGGCTCTTGAGAGCGAGAAAAAAGGGTGCTATCTTAAGTAACGAACCGGTTCGTTACATGCGAATAAGAGGACGATTATGGCGCTACATCATGAAATAGAGCTTGAGGTCGAACAGGGCATCGCCAGATTCACGCTCAATAAATCCGCGACGCACAATGCACTCACCCTCGACATGCTGCGCGCGCTTGATGAGGGCCTCGCCCAATTGGAGGCGAGAGAGGACCTCCGGTGTATTTTATTTTCCTCAACCAGCGAGCGTTTTTTTTGCAGCGGCGCGGATATCAAAGAATGGGGGGATATTAATCCTGAAAAAATGGGCAGTCTGTTTATCCGCACCGGCAATCGCGTTTTTCGCCGTATCCGCGAGATGGACGTTCCCACCATTGCGGTCATGTCCGGCCATGCCCTCGGCGGGGGTTGGAACTGGCGCTGGCCTGTGATTTCCGCTATGCGGCCGAGGGGATCAAACTCGGGTTGCCCGAAGCCTCGCTCGGCGCCAGAGAGCAGCTTGATACGTATTCCAGGGAATCTGCGCGCGGCTGACGTCGCGTTCTCCCGCGGCTCTCACCGTCGGCAAGCGGCTGATGCGCATAATTGAACCGCCGGCGCTGGATATCGCCCATGAATTAGCCGCGTCGGTTTGCAAAGGAACGGCGGATGCGCGGGAAGGCGTCGCGGCCTTTCGTGAAAAACGCCCGGCCGATTTTGGCCGCGATCAGGAACTCGCTCCCCCTCCCTCCCGATACCGGGCCGAATAATGCCCTTTGGGGCAACGAAAGGCATCGCCGCCAGGTGGAGTGGCGGTCTATGGCCGTTAACGCGTTATGTCGTTAAGCGATGGATGGGTTATCTGACGGCAGTACTCTACTGAAGGTAATAACAATGAAAAACGTTTTAAGGCATTATCGGTGGCGTATTTGCGCACTGCTCTTTGTCGCCATTAATTACCTTGATCGCCAGGTGCTCGGCATTCTCAAACCAGAATTAGCGGCGAGATTTCACTGGACCGAAACCGATTACGGCTACGTCGTGACGGTATTTGCCTTTTGCTACGCGCTTGGCATGGTTTTCGCCGGAAAATTCGCCGACCGGTTCGGCGTCAAGATGGGCTACAGCGTCTGCGTCTTGGTCTGGAGCCTGGCCTGCTGCGGTCATGCTTTTATCCGCAACATGTTGGGATTCGGCGTCATGCGCGCCTTTCTCGGCCTGGCGGAGGCGGGCAGTTTTCCCTGCGCGGTAAAAGTGGTGTCGGAATGGTTTCCGCGCTCAGAGCAGTCATTGGCCGTGGGTATCATTACCTCCGGCACCAGTATCGGTGCCGTGTTAGCGCCGGTTTTAGTCCCCTGGCTCGCTGTGAGCTTCGGCTGGCAAAGCGCCTTTTTGTTGACCGGTATTCCAGGCTTCATCTGGTTTGCCTTCTGGTATGTCATGTATTATGCCCCGCAGAAACATCCTCGCGTTACCCCGCAGGAATTACATGTCATTCGACAGGACAAAGAGACGGTCCAGGAAAAGGATGACGGGCAAACCGTCGGTTGGTTTTCGCTGTTCAAACACCGCGCCACCTGGTCAATTGTGGTCGGTAAAGGCATGACCGACCCCATCTGGTGGTTTTTATTATTCTGGCTGCCCTCTTATTTCAATAGCCGCTTTAATCTGGATCTGCAGCACCTGCAGATTCCGACGTATCCGATCATCTGTTCCGGCGACATCCGATCAGTTATTCCGATATTTTCCGATCACCCATTCCAGTGATATTCGATCACGTGTTCGCTTATCTTCTGACTCAGTTTTAGTCTATTTTTCCGTAAGCGCCCCGTGGAGGACGTCTTGAATTATTGGTGGGTTT
>NZ_JBLKSS010000102.1:0-8884 GCF_047607725.1 Sodalis sp. (in: enterobacteria)
TATCATCGCCGGATTATCCATGATCTGACAGCCGTCCCTTATAGGATGCGGGTTCACTAGGCATCGTAGTGGAACATATTCTTACCGGGCCATACAACAAACCCACCAATAATTCAAGACGTCCTCCACGGGGCGCTTACAATAATTCCGACTCAATCAAATCCTTCGGGATCGCCGCCATGTTGAGCGCGATAAACGGCGCCTTGGCGCGTGGACTATGGCGATGCAGGGCGTGGGCCAACAGTTCTTTGCCGGTGCCGGACTCGCCGTTGATAAGGACGCTGATAGACGAGCGCGACAGCCGACCGATAATGCGGAACACATCCTGCATCGCCGGCGCCTCGCCGATGATGTCGACGGTGGGGCCGCTGGCGGGCTGACTGCGGGACGGCGGCGGCTGTTCCAGGTAGTGGCTGACGGCGCGTTCCACCAGCGCCACCGCTTCGTCGATATCGAACGGTTTAGGTAAATAGTCAAACGCCCCTTGCTGATAGGCGCTGACTGCGGCATCCAGATCGGAGTGGGCGGTCATGATGATGACGGGCAGCATCGGGTGACACTGTTTGATTTGTTTGAGCAATGCCAGCCCGTCCATGCCGGGCATGCGAATATCGGACAACAGCACGTCCGGCGTTTGGGTGGCGAGCGCGTCCAGCACCTGGCTGCCACCTTCAAAGGTGGTGCAGGTCAACCCGGCTCCAGTGAGTGCGCGTTCAAGCACCCAGCGGATGGAGCTATCATCGTCGACGATCCAGACTATCCCTCGTTGCATACAGAACCTCACTGGCGAATAGGCAGGTATACCGAAAACTCGGTATGTCCCGGCCAACTGTTAAATTCAATCTTTCCTGAATTCTGATCGATCAGACTGCGGGCGATGGAGAGGCCCAGGCCGGTGCCCCCTTCACGGCCGCTGACCATGGGATAAAACAGCGTATCCTGCAATTGCGCCGGGATCCCCGGGCCGTCGTCCTCGATATCAATGCGCGCCACCAGCCGGTAACATACCCCGTGCAGCGTCAGCTGGAAGGCGGTACGCGTTCTGAGGGTGATGGTGCCGCCCTCCCCCCCCCAGCGCCTGCAGCGAGTTGCGGGTGATATTCAGCAATACCTGCTCCATCTGATCCGGATCGTGGGTCAACTCCGGCAGGCTGGGATCATAATCCCGCACCAGGGTGACATTATCCGGCATTTCAAGCGACACAAGCTTAAACACCCGTTCGCAGACTTGATGAATACTTTGCGTGACGTGCATCCCGGGCTCTTGGGGACCCAGTAAGCGGTCGACTAGGTTGCGCAACCGATCCGCCTGCTCGATGATCACTTTCGTGTATTCCGTCAACGCCGGGTCGGGCAGCGCCTTGGCCAGCAGCTAGGCCGCGCCGCGCAGTCCACCGAGGGGATTTTTGATCTCATGGGCGAGGCCGCGCACCAGATCCCGCGCCGCGACCTGTTGAGCGTGCTGAAGCTGCTCTTGGCTAAGGCGGCGTTGGTTATCCATCGGCGCCAGCTCCATCAGAATAGTCTCTTCCGGCAGCCGCCGCGCGGTCAGCGACAGGATGTGCGCCCTGCCGTCCACCACCAGCGTCACTTCGTTATCGGTAAACCCCTGGCCGGCGTCCAGGCTTTCACGCATCAGCTCGACATTAAGGGAAAAATAGCCCAGCAGTTCGGGCAGCGGGGTGCCGAACAGCTTACGTGAGCTTTGCGCCAGCAGCAGCTGCGCCGCCGGGTTGGCGTATTGCACCGCCAGATCATTATCCAGCAGCAAGATACTGGTGATTAACGAATTAAGGATCTGCCCAGCTTCGGGCAGTGTGCCGGTTGCCATTTAGCAGTCTCCCGCACTCAGTTAGTACAAAGCGATCGGTTATCGGTGATTGCGCATGGCTGCGCGCCAGGTTTGGTGGAGAAAAAAGCCCATCCGGAGATGGGCTGAAGTTTCCACGGCAACAAAAAACTCGGGCGATTAAACACTGTAGTACAGCTCGAACTCCACCGGGTGCGGCGTCATGCGTACGCGATCGTTTTCTTCCGTGCGCAGCGCGATATAGGCATCGATGGTGTCGTCGGTGAATACGCCAGCGCGGGTCAGGAACTCGCGATCCGCATCCAGGGCGTTCAATGCCTCCTCAAGGGAGCCGGCCACGGTTGGGATTTCGCTGGCTTCTTCCGCCGGCAGATCGTAGAGGTTCTTATCCATGGCGTCGCCAGGATGGATTTTGTTGATAATACCGTCCAGGCCGGCCATCAGCAGCGCGGAGAACGCCAGGTACGGGTTGGCGGCCGGATCCGGGAAGCGCACTTCGATACGGCGTGCTTTCGGGCTGGCAACCACCGGAATACGGATGGAGGCGGAACGGTTGCGGGCGGAATAAGCCAGCATGACCGGCGCTTCATAACCCGGGACCAAACGCTTGTAGGAGTTGGTGGTCGGGTTGGTCAGGGCATTGATCGCTTTAGCGTGCTTAATTACGCCGCCGATATAGAACAGGGCCGCTTCGGACAGGCCGCCGTATTTGTCGCCGGAAAATAGGTTGTTGCCGTCTTTGCTCAGCGACATATGGCAGTGCATGCCGGAACCGTTATCGCCGAAAATCGGCTTGGGCATAAAGGTTGCGGTTTTACCGAATACGTGCGCAACGTTATGCACGACGTATTTGTAGATCTGGATTTCATCAGCTTTTTTGGTCAGGGTGTTGAAGCGGGTAGCCACTTCATTCTGGCCGGCGGTAGCCACTTCATGATGATGCGCTTCCACGACCAGGCCCATTTCCGCCATGGTCAAGCACATGGTGGAGCGCAGATCCTGTGAGGAATCCACCGGCGGCACCGGGAAATAACCGCCCTTCACGCCCGGACGGTGGCCTTTGTTGCCGCCTTCATAAGCTTTACCGGTGTTCCAGGCCGCTTCGATATCGTCGATTGCCACATGCGAGCCGGAAATCGAGGTGCCGAAACGAATGTCGTCGAACAGGAAGAATTCGGGCTCCGGTCCAAACAACACCTGATCGGCGATGCCGGAATATTTCAGAAAGTCTTCCGCACGCTTGGCGATGGAACGAGGATCGCGATCGTAGCCCTGCATGGTTGCCGGCTCAAGGATGTCGCAGCGGATGATGAGCGTCGATTCTTCATAGAACGGATTCATCACGGCGGAGGATGCGTCGGGCATCAATACCATGTCGGATTCGTTGATGCCTTTCCAGCCGCCGATGGAGGAGCCGTCGAACATCTTGCCTTCTTCAAAGAAGTCATCCACCTCTTCTTTTTTGACCGGCGCAGGAATGGTAACGTGCTGCTCTTTACCTTTGGTATCGGTGAAACGTAAGTCGATGAATTTTACTTCATGTTCTTTAAGCATCGACATGACTTGTTCAACGGACATAACTCATATTCTCCCGGATGTTGCTTGTCGTCGTCGTGGAACGAACGCCTATGGATTGAATTTTCTGGCTTGCATAGTCTAAAGCTAAAACTGTGCCAACATTGCCAAACCGGCGCGAAACGCTGTGCCGCTGTCTTTTGCTGCACGGGTTGCTGCACCAGATTGGCCGGATTGAACCATATTAGTGCATTTGACGAAAAGGTGGGCACTATTTTGGTGCATAGGGTGGGGCGGGATGAAATTTTGCACCGGGACAGGGATGCGGCGGCGCGCAAAATGACGCAATCGCCAAGAACGACGGATCTTGTTTAGTCCCTCGCCTAATACGTGTACAATAACGTGCTATTTCTAATGCCTGAGGCAAAGTTGTGATCGAAAATCTGCGTAACATCGCCATCATCGCGCACGTAGACCATGGTAAAACTACCCTGGTTGACAAATTGTTGCAACAATCCGGCACGCTCGGTGACCGCAACGATGCAACCGAACGCGTGATGGACTCCAATGATTTGGAGAAAGAGCGTGGGATTACCATCCTCGCTAAAAATACCGCCATCAACTGGCGCGACTACCGTATCAACATCGTCGATACCCCGGGACACGCCGATTTCGGCGGCGAAGTTGAGCGCGTGATGTCGATGGTTGACTCGGTATTGCTGCTGGTCGATGCCATGGATGGTCCGATGCCCCAGACCCGTTTCGTGACGCAGAAAGCGTTCGCCTATGGTCTGAAACCTATCGTGGTCATTAACAAAGTTGACCGCCCCGGCGCGCGACCCGACTGGGTGGTGGATCAGGTCTTCGATCTGTTCGTCAACCTGGGCGCCACCGACGAGCAGCTCGATTTTCCGATCGTCTACGCATCCGCGCTGAACGGTATCGCCGGTCTGGAACATGAAGAAATGGCCGACGACATGACCCCGCTGTTTGAGTCCATCGTGAAAAACGTCGAGGCGCCGAAGGTCGACGTCGACGGGCCATTCCAGATGCAGATTTCCCAGCTTGACTACAACAGCTATGTGGGCGTTATCGGCGTCGGCCGCATCAAGCGCGGCTCGGTGAAACCCAACCAGAACGTGACGGTGGTGGACAGCGAAGGCAAACGCCGCAACGGTAAAGTGGGTCAGGTTCTGGGCCATATGGGCCTGCAGCGTATCGAATCCAAACTGGCTGAAGCCGGCGATATCATCGCGATCACCGGGCTGGGCGAGCTGAATATTTCCGATACCATTTGCGATCCGGCTCAGGTTGAAGCGCTGCCGCCGCTGACGGTTGACGAACCGACCGTTTCCATGTCGTTCGGCGTCAATACCTCGCCGTTCTGCGGTAAAGAAGGGAAATACGTTACCTCCCGCCAGATCCTGGAACGTCTGAATAAAGAATTGGTGCACAACGTGGCGCTGCGCGTGGAAGAAAGCGAAGATCCGGACACCTTCCGCGTTTCCGGCCGCGGCGAGCTGCACTTGTCGGTGCTTATCGAGAATATGCGTCGCGAAGGGTTCGAGATCGCCGTTTCCCGGCCGAAAGTCATTTTCCGTACCGTCGATGGCGCCAAGCAAGAGCCGTTTGAGTCGGTGACGCTGGATATTGAAGAGCAGCATCAGGGGCCGGTCATGGAAGCCATGGGCATCCGTAAGGGCGAGATGCGCGACATGCTGCCGGACGGTAAAGGCCGCATCCGTCTGGATTACGTGATTCCGAGCCGGGGGCTGATTGGTTTCCGTACCGATTTCCTGACCATGACCTCGGGCACGGGTCTGTTGTATTCCACCTTCAGCCACTACGACGACGTGCGTCCTGGGGAAATCGGCCAGCGCCAGAACGGCGTGCTGATCTCCAACGGCCAGGGCAAGGCGGTGGCTTACGCCCTGTACAACCTGCAGGATCGCGGACGTCTGTTTCTGGGCCACGGCGCGGAAGTTTATGAAGGCCAGATTATCGGTATTCACACCCGCTCCAACGATCTGACGGTGAACTGTCTGACCGGTAAGAAGCTGACCAACATGCGCGCTTCCGGTACCGACGAAGCCACCACCCTGATGCCGGCGATCAAGATGTCTTTGGAACAGGCGTTGGAATTCATCGATGATGATGAATTGGTGGAAGTAACGCCGCAATCGATCCGTTTGCGTAAGCGTTATCTGACCGAAAACGAGCGTAAGCGCGCTAATCGCTCATAACGGCTGACGCCCGCCGGGCGAACCGAGACCGCGATGCCGGTTGACTCAGGTCAACCGGCATTTTTTTTGCCGCCCGCCACCGCGCCGGGACCGGCGTCAGCCCTGTTCCGCTACCCTGGCTGGCCGCCTTCTATCACAACGGCGAGTCGTCGGCGTTACATCCCGTCATAGCGCAGCATGATGACCTGCTGCCGACAGTAATCAACGAATTTCTGGGCTGGCCGTCTATCGGTAATTAACGCTGAAAATGCGGTTAGCGGGCCAATACGGGCAGGGCGTACGTAATCGAATTTACCGTGATCGACCACCAGAATAGCGTGCTGCGCCATGGCGAGCGCGCGCTGTTTCAGCGCCAGTTCATCGAAATGGAAGCAAGTGGCGCCGCGTTGCAGGCACAGATCCGCCGCGGAGAAGAAAGACTTGGTAGGACAGATATCATCAAGCTGCGAATGGGTCGTCAGCGGCGTAAAGGTGGCGTTGGCGAGGTGATACCGCCCGCCGCACAATATGGCGTTACAACGTGGTTTTTCCCGCAGCGCCAAAAAGGTGTTTAGCGAATAGCAAACAGCGGTAAACGCCAGATCGTCATCAATGGCGTCAATGATAAACGGCGTGGTGGTGCCGCAATCGAAAAACAGCGTTTCGTCCGGTTCGACCAGCGCCACCGCGTTGTTGTGCGGCGCGGTGACCACATAGCCGCCAAGCAGGACCACCGACGCCAATTCAGCGCTTAAATCCCGGCTGACGGTCATCTCGGAAACGCCAAGTGCAGATTCCGACGTATCCGATCATCTGTTCCGGCGACATCCGATCAGTTATTCCGATATTTTCCGATCACCCATTCCAGTGATATTCGATCACGTGTTCGCTCATCTTCTAACTCGGTTTTAGTCTATTTTTTCTGTGCTGGCTACTCCTTGCTCTTTGCGTAGTGATTCGCCTTTAAGTTCCAGTCGATAGCTGGGGTGTGTACTAGCCGATCGAGTAACGCGTCAGCTGTCGTGGGATTTTCTATCAGTCCATACCATTTTTTTACCGGCAGTTGACTGATCAGGATGCTGCTACTTTTGTCATAACGATCTTCCATCACCTCCAACAGCATCGTTGCCTGCATCGGACTCATTGATTCCAGGCCCAAGTCGTCCAAGAGCAGTAACTCTATTTTTTTGTAAGCGCCCCGTGGAGAACATCTTGAATTATTGGTGGGTTTGTTGTATGAGACAGTAAACCTACGTTACACGCTTATGCTCATTGCATTTTCACATTGTATTTATTTTAATAACTTTTATTTCCATCCCGGTTTGAGTGATATGAAATTAGTGGTTCTGAAGTTTGTGATAGTGTCCATTAAAATTTAAGTGGACATTATCATCGCCGGATTATCCATGATCTGACAGCCGTCCCTTATAGGATGCGGGTTCACTAGGCATCGTAGTGGAACATATTCTTACCGGGCCATACAACAAACCCACCAATAATTCAAGACGTCCTCCACGGGKCGCTTACAWWWWTTCNAWCKGCKKWNNCTGTTNTTANNGKTASNGYTSCKKCTNGCTGSYRYTGGTGAWGRKNGNNGGGCTGGTGTTGCTGTGGCTAAACCGCGGGCCGAAAATCGCCAGGCTGCTGCTGTCCGTAGGCTGGCTGTTATTGCTGGCGCTGAGCCTGCAGCCGGTTGCCGATCGCCTGCTGGCCCCGCTGGAGGCCCATTATCCCACGTGGCAGCCCCGCGGCGAAAGCGTAAAGTGGATTGTGGTATTGGGCGGCGGATATACCTGGAATCCCCATTGGCCGCCCAGCGCCAATTTGATTAACAATAGCTTACCGCGCTTGACGGAAGGGATCCGCCAATGGCGCGCCCACCCAGGCGCGACGATGGTGTTTACCGCCGCCGCCGCGCCCGGCAATCCCGTCAGCAGCGCCGAGGCCGCCTCCCGCGTGGCGCAGAGTTTGGGGGTGCCGGCATCGGCCATTGTGGTGCTGGATAGCCCGCGGGACACCCGTCAGGAAGCGGCAAGCGTCGCCAAGCTGGTCGGGCAAGCGCCGCTGATGCTGGTCACCTCAGCCAATCATCTGCCGCGGGCGATGGGCTTCTTTACCGCCGCAGGACTGAAGCCGCTGCCGGTGCCGGCAAATCAGCTCGCGATCGCTAGCCCCCTGCAGCCGCAGGAGAAAATGTTGCCCTCGCCGCTGTGGCTGGGCCACAGCGAGCGCGTCTGGTATGAAACCCTCGGCCAAGTCTGGCAACGGCTGCTGGGCATAGGGGATCGCGCCGCGCCGTCCGGGAACGGCGGCCCGACGCCGGTCAAGGATGCCGCCGCAAGGAAATAAGCGGATCGACGCGGCAATATCACCTTACTAACGCAGCGGCAGCGACCTAGCGGCCCGGCCATGTCGCTTTGCTGACACGGCGGCATGCTTGCTGGCCGGACACTGGCCGCCCCGGGTCGCCCTGAACACCCATCGGCGCTAAGCCTTTCGTTCTGTCAGCCTCGTGGCGCCGCTCGTTCCCGCTTTAGTCCAGCCACGGGATAAGCTCGCGTCCCGCACACACGAACAGGTCGTGGTCCAGCTGGCCGGTGTGAATATAGCGCGCCACCGCCTCCCAGATGGTGCGTACAGCCAGCGTCGGCAAAGAAACGCTTCCGCCACCGGCGCACGGCTGAGATAATGAAACAATAGCGCTTCGCTCATTCCTTCGTCGCTCAGCCGGGAAAGATCGTATTCCCGCGGCGCCCACAGCAACGTACCCGGGTTCAACATCGCCAACAGCTGGTCGCTGCGGGGATCCTTAAGCATACTGCGCCGCGACAGGTTGCCGTGTACCAGCACACAGCCCTCGCTGAAGTCGTCAAATAGCCGCGGCAAACACTGCAGGGTACGGAACAGCAATACCCGATCGTCATGGGAAAGCAACGGCGCCGAGACTTTACTCAACTCAGGGTCGATCAGATCACCTCGATCCGCTGTGAATACCATGCTGGCCAGCGATTCTCCTGTGTACTGTCGACGGTCCCTACCAGGCCGTGGCTGTCGATCCGGTGCCAGGCGAGGATGCCATCGACGATTTGCTCCTGAAGCTGCTGCCAGCGTTCCGGCGTGCGGGTCGGCGCCTCGACCGGCACGCCCCCCGCAGTCGTTCCATTAGCAGCAGCTCTTTGTAGGGGGGATGTTGCGATAAAAGTAAGCGTACGCCCAGCGCCGTATTGACAGTTATTCAGCAGGGATGGTGAGGTTCCACGGCAGGAGCTCTTTGATTTTGTTGATGGGATGATCCGCGATAATCGCCAGCACATGGCGCAGATACGCTTCCGGCTCC
>NZ_JBLKSS010000103.1:0-8443 GCF_047607725.1 Sodalis sp. (in: enterobacteria)
CGGACAGCGGCCTGGTGGATTTGATGCGCGATACGCCGCGCATGTTGCACCGCGAATGGGTGAAGCTGTGCTATTACCTCCCCAGGGCGCTGATATTACTGGCCCTGAATTTTATCCCCGCCATTGGCCAAACGCTGGTCCCGGTGCTGTGGTTCCTCTTCAGCGCCTGGATGCTGGCGATTCAATACTGCGATTATCCGTTCGATAATCATAAGGTCCCGTTTCCAGCGATGCACGCCGCGCTGCGCCGTCACAAGGTGGCGAATATGCAGTTCGGGGCGCTGGTAAGTCTGTTTACCCTGATACCGGTGGTGAATCTGGTGATTTTGCCGGTGGCGGTGTGTGGCGCCACGGCGATGTGGGTGGACAAATATCGCGCCGGCCATACTGTATCCGGTTTTTAAAAACTTATCTCTTAATAAAACATACCAATACTCAATATAAGTTAATGTTATTTATTAATTTTTTATGATTTTTACCTTCATTAGGATGAGCAAAATGAAAAAGTAAATCACCAGTAAAAACAACTAATTAAAAATAGTTTTGCAGAAGGTTTTTCGCTTGATTTTTTCACTTTGTCAGCACATTCATTCGCTGACATAGGTTAAAAATCGACCAGTCCGCCTAAATGTGAAATCATTCCGTCGCTTCATACCACGACTGCCAGCGGTAGATTGTGGTGCGTAATTCACGCACACATTCCTCGGTCTGAATATCCGCCAGAAGATCTTCGTCGCTGTTCTTCCCGGCGTCACTTACCTTGCACGGTGGCATCATCAAATCCGGGGATATGGTTGGCCGCGTCGATTGCACGCTGCCGCAACCGCACAGCGTCATCATCAAACCGGCATACACTACGATTCGGACTGTCAACATACTTCACCACATTGCGATAAACGGTTCGGTAAATCACATTGGCCGCCGCGTTGGCATCAACGGCTTTCTTCTCACCGGTATTCACTGCTTTTTCTATTTCCAAGTGCTTTGCCTTAGCCTGACTATTTACATGGTCGCTATGGGCGTACCAGCCTTTTAGATAACCGGCCCAGAATGCCCCGGAGACCACAGTAAGAACGGCAATCAGCGCGATAAGTTTTGCGTTCATTCGTCAAGCCCCCAGCATGTCAGTTCTGCTTCCTGTTCACGCCGCAGCACCTGACCGTAACAGTCATTTGAACGGATACGGCAATCCCTGCCACCATCAAAAATCCAGCGCCTGATTTCGGCACAGGCACCGCGGCGATCCCCGGCGTTGAGCTTTTTCCAGAACGTGGACGAAAAGCATCTGGCCGGGCCTATGCTCCACGGGCAGAATGACGCAATGCCCACTTTTTGCGTCTCGGTCAGTGGCACTCGAACATTCCTTTCCACCCAAGCCAGAGCTTTAGCCTGCTCGGCCTTATCAATTTTCTCGCATTGGTCCACAGACAACCGCATCCCTTTGACTACAGGCTTGCCGTTAACGAAGGTGGTGCCGCCGCAGATAGTCCAGACGCCGCCACCGTCCTAGTACGCCCACGCCCGCAGCCCTTCTTTTTCATTCTGAAACTGCGACATCATTACCGTGCTCGTCGCACCGGCAGTGATTAACGCCAACATGGCTGCACTGAATTTACTTTTGCTCGCCATCGCTCAGTGCCTTTTTTTGCCGGTAATCTTTGATTTTGAAATACAGATTGGTGAGATACGTCAAAAGACCAAAAAATACCGATGCCAGCACGCCAATAGCAGACCATTGACCCGGACTGACGGTATCCATAAGCTGAAGCAGCCAATAGCCGCCGCTTCCTAATGACGTGCCGTAGGATAGTCCCGCCGCAACGTCCGAGATGTTATTCATTTTCATGCCTTACCCCCGCAGGGAATTACACTGTGTAATGCCAGGGAGAGTAAGACGAGCGAGCGGTCGGGATCCTGACTATAAAAAGTGAATTGGATTTCAATAATATTGATTTAATTGCATTACATTAAATTTAATACATTTAAACAAACATAATTCCGGAAGTCATGACAATTAAAAATTGACTGATTCAGACCAACACGTAAACTACTGTAGTTTTTTGTTGAGCCTCTTTACATGTAAAGGAAATAAAAAATGAACAACATTGAGTATGCGGATTCGTTATTACTGCTATCAATAATTGCAATGCCTACCGTACATGCAGACGCAGGTGATCAAACACTCTCCTTCGGATATGCTTCTGTAAATGGTGGCTTTGCCCATGATGCCTATTCAAAAAATAAAGCTGATTATGATTCCCACATAAATGGCGTTTCTAACCTGCTCACCCATAACGCTGACAGCGAAAAAGACCCACAGGGCGTATTCGTCCGCTATCGCTATGAATTTGACGATACCTGGGGCGTAATGGGGGCTGTAAGCTACGCTTCCAGTTCAATGAGCAACTATTTTGAAGCAGGAAAGGCAGCAGAGAAGAAAAAGCCAAAAGAAATAGAAAAATCATTTAGTAATGACATCAAATCACGGTATGTCTCTCTGTTCATCGGCCCCACCATTAGAGCTAATGATTGGGTCAGTGCATTTGGTTTAGTCGGCGTAGCACATCAGAAGTTTGATAATTACATGCACGACTATGCAACAACTCCCGCTAAAGAGATAAGTCATAGCTCAAGTTCAAACCAAACATCATTCGCTTATGCTTTGGGCTTGCAATTTAATGCTTATAAGAACTTTGTTATTGATGCCGCATGGACCGGTACTGAACGAGGTAATGCTAATGGGTTTAACTTAGGCATTGGTTATAAGTTTTAAGTCATACAAATCCCGCACGTTGTGTGGGATATTCCATCACACGGGCCGCTCCGGCCAGTCGATATCCGGCGCTTGGGTGATATCCACACGGTTCATTAGCACGCGGTACTTTTTCCACGCCAGCAATGCCACTGTTTCCGCTTCTGTTGCCATGTCCAGGTCTACGGCATCTTCCAGTGGTGCCATAATGCGCACAGCTTCGTCCATCCGCTGCCGCTTCATGTATTCAGCATTGCGCCTGGATTCTTCAATCGTTGGTGGAGGAATATCGACCCAGCAGGGCAAGCCGTCTTTGTCCGCACCGCGCGTCTTGCCCGTTGGCCCCTGTACACAGTACTTTTCCCACAACTCGTCGCTAACGGGTTTAACATCATCCGGCCAGTTTCCATGTTCAGCGTAACCTTTCTGGTTTTCAATCAAATAGAACGTATTCGTTTTTGCGCTATATCCGTAACTCATCGTCACACCCCCACCGCCCACCAATAGGATTGTGTTCCTATTGCATGCATCCATGCAGTAAAGCCGCTATTCTCAACMTCTGCTGCAGATATGCCGTCTGATTTTACGTTGCCCAAAAATGTCATTTGAACACCGAAACACTCTCTTTGGTAACCAATAGGAAAACTTACACGGACCGCGTTGCTGACATGCTTAACGACGCCGCCCTGAAAAATGAATCCCGACAATTCGTCCTTGTATCACCATCCGTCACGACCACCAGAAACTTGTGTGCGCGTGCGATTTTGAAGTTGATTAGTGAGCCAGCCGCTTAGATTCCCACCCCAAATGGGGCCATCGATATCGCCGTTTTCGTGATAAATTGCAGTTCTTCCCCCCAGGAAACAGTTACATTGCCGCCAAATATCGCCCCGCCACGGGCGCGAAAATTGCCTCTTTGGCTAAAAGTAAACTCGCCATTATCGTTCCCGGCGATAACATTAAGTTTCAGGGAAGCACCCTGGCCGATTTGCTCAAAATATCGAAAATCCGCACGATTACCTTCAACACCGCTTATTCGTAGTCCATTGGTTTCGCGCACATTATTTTTCTTGTCGGTGATGACGCCGAATTTATCCAGATAATCCTCACCTGTAAAATTGGCATTACCTTCGACCGTCAGCGGGCCATTAACGGTGCCGCCGGTTTTATCGAATTTCTTTTCTGCTTCTTTGCGGATGCTCGTTAACGCCTGCTGCACGGTTTCGCTTTTACCGCCTGGCCGTTGGCTGCCAATCCGGGGCCCCATCGGGTTTCGCCAGCTCGGTTAATACATCGGCGGCACTGCCGGTGGGCGGTAACGCCGCAATCGGTGCGCCCAATTCATCAAAAGAGAGCAATTTCCCGGCTCGCTTGGCGACATCCGGTATGGGAGAAATTGCAGCTTCAGGCGCACGCAAGGCGCGATTCGAGATGTCAGCGTGAAGCTGGCCGACCCGCTCGTTGGTCGCCTTATCCAATTCGGTAACGCGAGTATTCGTCGCGCTGTTGAGCGCTTCTACGTGCTGATTGGTTTTTGCATCCAGTTCTTCAACATGCTGGTTGGTTTTGCTATTCAACTCATCAGCATATCTGTTGCTCTTTTCGTGAAGCGTGTCRCTATAGCCTTTCGTGGCCGCATCCTGGCTATCCAGGGGGGAGCCCAGCCGAGAGATACGATAGCCTTCGGCATTAAAGGGCAACCCCGTCAGCGGACGGCGCATMACCAAAYCAATCTGGATAAAAGAACGCTGAATAGCCATCCARAGRCGGTCAAAATCCTTGTTAACCGTATCRGCCARCATGTCGCCGTTATCCTGATAATCCGTCAACCGGGTCGTTGGCACCACACGCTCCAGCATCACMGTCGCGCCRGTGGCGGGTGGGGTAAGGAATGTCACATTGCCACCRCCCAGATTACCCGTGCCTGTCACGGYATACCCYGTATTCACTTCGACRCCGTTAACCRTGACYTGAAGATCTGCGGCACWGATAATATAAAATTCAAACGGAAAAACCGTTGTCAGCCCGTTCGCGGTATAAATAACGTAGGGCGTCTGATTGGGTACCGACATGGCGCACTCTCCTGGCTAGTAATCAACGTCGACGCTGTGCTCGCCGTCACTTAACTGCCAATTTTCGCGCGCCCGAGTGGTCGGGATCCCGACTACTTTACCGATGCGTACCGGCGTTTGACTGATGGCACCGGCACCGGAATCAATATAGTCATCCGGTTGATCGGTAAGCGCAGGGTTAAACTCCCGCATCTGGTCGTACATCGGGCCGTCAAGCACATCGCTGTGCGCCCACAGGAAACGCGATGATAATGGCGCTTCAAACGCATCAAGAATACGTTTCTGCTTTTTGGTTACGCTTATCTTTTCACGAACACCGCAACCGGTCCCCTTAAGCGCTTGACGCAATATTTTGCCGACAAAGAGACCAGGACCGTTGACTTCGACACAGACGACCGGGATCTGGTATTTGAGTACCAGTGCTTTAATCTGCATCACCTGCCCACCGATGAGTTTGTTCTTGTCATCGAACTCGGCCAGATCGCCGATGAGCGCCTGGCATACCTGCCAGTAAAGGTGACCCCGCGCATCGGTCAGCATCAAGGAAAAGGCGCTGACATCTGCTTTTACTTTCCCGGATGCCACGTCCCACCAGGCGACGGCACCAACAATCTGCGTAACCCCCAGCCACAACGAGCACGCCCGGTTTGCGTAGCGTATCTCCGGCTGTACGTTGTACTTACGGATGCGGTCAGGATCGAGACGCACCTCACCTATGGGCTTACTGTGCAGCTGATATTGACTATCCCATTCGTTAACCGTTCGATAGTCCTTACACCGGGTTTCAAGCTCCTACGCGTTGAAACGTTCGGGCCATTGACAGCCCGCGTAACAGTCAATCATCGTTTCGGGTGGTGCCGCAAACGCTATGCCGTCTTCTGTCAGCCGATAATCCACGTGCTCAACCAGCAGTCGCGCCCCATTGTGGATCCCCATAAAGACATACTCAGGTCGAAACAGCAGCGTATAGCGCAGACTGACCGCCTCATTAGCCTCAATGCGATACTCATGAGCAAACAGTTTGATGGTCAGACAATCCGCGCCAGCGGCCTCCATCTCGTCGTACAGGCTGTCATGGGTATGGGGTGTACCGATAAACAATTTTCGGCCTCCGGGAATAAGAATATGCGTCGGCTCACTCAGACGGTAACGCAGCTTTTCGCGGGCTTCTGGTGTCTGAATATTGCAGGGGACTTCCACGTCATCGTTTTGGCATTCGTTCGCACGCGCGCCGGTGACGTTTGAAAGGATCCCCTTTGCGAACATGCTGGCATTGCGCCTGTCGTGCGCGCCCTCAACCGACCATTGCTCAACGGCACCGATGCTTTTGGGCAACATACCTTTCGTTAGCGGATGGTTACGCAGCACGTTCTGCGTGTCGCGACTGGTTTTACGGGCGGTGGAATCAGATTCAGACTGATGAAGAATACGGTACTGCCGATCACGGAAATACCGCCAGGCATTATAAACAGCTAGAATAGTCGATTTACCGAAGCCACGAAAGCAACGGAGCACCGCCAGATTGCCGCGATGCTCCAGCCAGTAGCAAGCGCGATAATGACAGTCGGGCACATCCCATCCCATGCGCTCCGCCCATATCAGGAAGAAAGCGAGGAAAGACGTCATGTCTTCCCTTTCTGTATGCGCGCAATGATTTTCTCCGCTTCTCGCTCGGCACTAGCAACCTGTTGACCCAGCTCGAAAGCCTCATCATCATCGCTAGGGCGGCCTCCTGGCGTTCCACCACACGTCTGCAGGCCGATAAGCGTATGCACCTTGGTTAACAGCGTCAGCGTGGCCACTGCGTTCTTCTTGAACCAGTAGCGATCGCCGCGCTCCTGTTGGGTGTATGCGTCAATGGCCTTTCCGGCGCCAGGCCAGTTATCCGGATCGGTCTCTTCCAGCACCACATCCGTTAATTTATCACTCAGCTTGCTGAGACGTGTTTTTTCATCGTTATGCATAAAAAAGCGCCGTGATTATCACAGGGCTATCATGGACTTGCTGAAAGGTCGGGATCCCGACCGATTAGCGCTAGCGGGTTTATTGCGGCAGCCTGTCCTGCGAACGCCACCAGTAGGTTTGATTAAACTCTTTCCGGGAACGCTTTTCCATTCGACGCAAGTAGCCCGGTGAAAAGATTTCCTGTAGCTGATTAAAGACCATATGGTCAAGCACCGCCTTAGTATACCATAAATTTTGCCCTGGTATCATGCCCTTGGCAAACTTGACGAGATCGCCCCCCGTTTGTTCCGGCTTACCCTCGACCGCATTGAGCGGGACCCCCTGCAACAGTTTAATGACGTCATCGACGACCCCCGCCACTGGACCGAGCATGGAGGCCAATGCGCCAGAGCCATACCGGGTGTGGTCGGAAAGCAGAAAATCACCATACAAGCCCACACCGCCGCCCTTTAAAAAGACATTGACCCAAAATTGCAGGGCTTTATCGCCTGTCATATCCCGCGGGTTACGTCCCGCAATGACCTCACTGATTTGTTGGGACATCGCGCCCAATACTGTCGTGCTCGCCAGATACGCCGCACGACCACCCGCAGAGGGCATATTCAACGCACGTGACCAATGACTCATCATGACCGCGATGGTGAAAGATTTGAAGAAAAAAACACTACGCACAAGCTCGCCTCGCCAGTCCCCGCGCTGCATCGCCGCGCCGGTCACCATGCGCTCGCGCGCACCGGGCGTAACCACCGCCATATCCACTTCCTCGCTTACGGCGCCGAGCAATTTGCGCATCGCCTCAAATTTAACCCGCTCGGCATTACCAAACGCCGCAAGTTTTTCGTTCGGGATACGCATGATGCTTTCCGGGGTTAACATCGTTGTGTTGCCGTTTCCCCAGTCCTCTTGCTCGGCCAGCTTCCATATCTTCCAATCTTGCGAGGTGATACCTTTGCTTTTCAGTATTCGCGCGTCCTCATCAGCAATTTTTGCGATGTCCGCATGCTTGCGTACAAGGTTACCAATACCGCCCATCATAGTCACGCCGTAGGCCCGCTTATGCGCATCCGACCACGCGGATAGCCCAACTTGCCCGCATCACCGCGTTTGCGGCCCAACGTGAGGCAGAAGGGCCCATATTATCGGTCGCCCATCGGTTAACGCTTCCTAACAAGGTTTCCATCGCCAGGCCAGCGCCGCGGGCAAGCCGGAGCTCGTCCTTATTTCGCCGGGTTCATCGCCGCAAGCTGATTGCGTAATAGCTGTGCTATCGGCAAGTTATTGACCTTGGCAGTCAGGTACATCGTGCCGTTATCGGACAGCGAGGAAATCAGCGCCGATCCTAACCGCGAAGCCACTAGCCAGTTACGTACGTGATCCGCCCAGCGGGCAATATGAGGATTGGCGACCGGCTGCGTTTTACCTGCGATAAAGTTGTAAAGGCTCTCCGTTTTGTTCTTTAGGTTTTTTATTTTGCCGGTTCGTGATGGCGTTTCGTCAGCGGTTTTAGCCGCCAGCTCGTCAAGCAGAGAGCGGAACACATGATCGGGGTTAGGGCCGTAGGTTTCCACCAACGCGATATCTTTACTAATGCCGTCCAGGTGGTAAGCGCCCCGTGGAGGACGTCTTGAATTATTGGTGGGTTTGTTGTATGGCC